>WJJX01000081.1 GCA_014729445.1 Candidatus Moraniibacteriota bacterium
ACTCAAACAACAAAAAAAATTTATAACAATAAATTTTCGACAATTTAAAAAACTAAATATAATAATAACCGCTTGAAATACCATCCAAAAAGTGTATAATAAAAGATGTTATTGGTCTATTTTTAAAAATATATGAATGAAATAATCAAATTCGTCATTGATCAGGGAGTTCCTGCTCAAACCGTAGAATTAATGCTCATTTTTCCTTTAATTGCGACTATTATTGTGATTTCAAGACAAGTCGCGGGAATCAAAGCATTCGGAATTTACACACCATCAATTGTCGCATTAGCTTTCATAGAAACCGGTTTGGATTATGGTGTTTTTTTATTTATAGCAATTTTACTTGCCGGCACCGCCACAAGATTAATCTTAAGAAAGTTTCGCTTACTTTATCTTCCTCGAGTCGCGATCATGCTTTCGGTTGTTTCAATCACTATTTTAGCCGTTTTAATAATAGGCGGCTATTTTAAAAGAACCGGCTTTGCATCGGTTCCGATTTTTCCATTATTAATATTAATTACCATCATGGAAAAATTTATTGCCGTTCAGGTCGAAAAAGGATTAAAAACTGCTACATATTTATCGTTTTTAACCTTAGTCCTTTCGGTAATTTGCTATTTTGTCGCAAGTTTTGAACCATTAAGAAATCTAATGATGAATAAGCCTTGGCTGATATTTTTAATCATAATTTTTAATATAATTTTAGGAAAATGGACCGGCTTAAGAGTATCTGAATATTATCGTTTCAAAGAAGTTATAAAAAGAAATAACTAGCAGCTCAAATTTTTTCATGAATATTGTAACTTATTTAAAACAAAGCAAAGGCATATTGGGAATGAATTCCAGAAATTTGCAATTCATTCGTCCTTTTAATCGAAAAAAAGCCAAAAAAATTGCCGACAATAAACTTTTAACCAAAAGAATTTTAAAAAAAAATAAAATCCGAGTTCCAAAACTTTTAGGTTCTATAAATAACTACAACGATCTAAAAAATTTTGATTGGAACAAATTACCGAATTCTTTTGTCCTAAAGCCGAATTTAGGGCTTGGAGGAGAAGGAATTATGGTGGTTTTCGGTCGAAAGAAAAACGGTAATTGGGTGAAAGCTAACCGACAGGAGGTTACTATTGAAGATTTAAAAAATCATATTTTAAATATTTTGGAAGGTAATTATTCCATAAGTGGAGTTCTTGATACGGCTTTTTTCGAAGAAAGAATTAAAATTTTAAAGCTTTTCAAACCGTACAGCTACAGAGGGATTCCCGACATTCGAATCATTGTTTTTAACAATGTACCGACAATGGCGATGCTAAGATTGCCGACAAAACAATCCGGTGGACGCTCCAATTTGCATCTTGGCGGAATCAGTGTTGGAATCGATCTAAGCACCGGTGTAACAACTACCGCAATAACAAAGAATTTAACAACTCAACAGGAATATTTAATCGATTACATCGAAAACACCAGACATTCCTTGTCGGGGATTAAAATTCCTTTTTGGAAAGAAATTCTAAATATGTCGGTTCAAGCTCAACAAATAACCAATATTGGTTTTTTAGGAATTGACATAATGATTGATAGAGACAGAGGACCGGTTGTCGCTGAATTAAACAGTAGGCCGGGACTGGGAATTCAAATCGCCAATTTATCTCCATTAAAAACCAGATTAAATAAGGTTGAAGGCCTAAAAATCAAGACAATAAAAAGAGGTGTTCGAGTCGGACAAGATCTCTTTGGTGGAGAAATCGAAGAAGACATTGAAGACATGACAGGGAAAAAACTTCTTGGCATCTTCGAAAGTGTAAGGCTAAAAAATCCTTTAAAACCTTTGGAAAGAGTCACTAAAGCCAAAATTGACACCGGAGCATATTCAACCTCGATTTCAAGTGAATTAGCAAAAAGCTTAGGCTATAAAGATATCACGGAAAAATTTGAAAAATATTATAAAAATACAAACAAGGAGATTACCATCAAAGAAGCTGAAAAATTAGCTAAAAAACTAGAGGAAAAATATAAAGAAAAATTTTCGCTTTTGCATAGCGTGGTTCATATAGTTTCTTCAAACGGAATTACGGTTCGTCCAAAAGTTTTAATCGAACTGGAATTGGGAGGAATTAAGTTCGAAACAAACGCCAACATAACACAAAGAAAAGATTTAAAATGCAAAGTGATCATGGGTCGAAGAGATTTGAAAAATTACATTGTAGATCCAAGCAAAATAAAAAGAAAATAAAAAATAGACAAAAAAAAGCGGGGACAGTCACATCCCCGATAATATAATTTTATGGGATACTGTCACCCGCCGAGCTCGTTACAAAAGGGAAAAACCAGCCTTGCACAGGGTGACACGTGCTAAAAGACTTTGACTCAGTCTCTTAAAGGCATACTTCTATAACGAGATTGGGAGCATAACACTCCTATTCTTCTACCAAATTTTTCTAAGTGTATTTTTTTTAAATTTTTGTTTGAGTTTCGATTATTTTTGTTTTTGTTTCCTAAAAAAATACACTTGAATGCAATTCAGCAGAAGACAGACAGCCATAATTATTTTTTTCTTATAGGGGAAAAAGAAAAAATATTATGGCTGATTGACTTCTGCCAATCTTAAACACATCATATTATATTATACCATATTTTTAATGCAAGTTCAATTATAATAATTACAATTACACACTGCCCTTTAAATTTGATGTAATTAAGCAAGATGTTCACCTCGCCCTGTCGTTCGCGCAGGCTGTTGAAAAAATATGCTTATTAAAATATTAGTTTTTTAAGACAAAGTAATTATGCGAGATGCTCTTCCCACGTCGTTCGTGCCCAGTCGTTTGCGAACGACGTGGGAAAACATCGAAAAAATACTTTAAATTATATAAATTAAACTAAATTTGCCTTAATTTTGAAGCTTTGCTAAATTACAAAGCTAACAAAAAAACATGAAAATAAGTAAACAAAAATTTAATAACTACATACTTTATTTAATATTTTTTTTCC
>WJJX01000082.1 GCA_014729445.1 Candidatus Moraniibacteriota bacterium
GCTTTTTTTCTATACGCTAAGTCTTTAACTTGAGATTGAAAGAGGTTTGTTTTTGTGAAATAAAAAAGGAATTTTTGGTTGATTGATTCGTTTCCTCGCAAAACAAAAACATGCTCGTTGACCATGACTTGACTTGACGGAAAAACTGAAAAATCAACAAAACAGGTTTTTCCCGTTAAAGCGCCGTCTTTGCAAATTAAAATGTCATCGTTTTTGACTTTTCCCTTAATTGCCTTTTTGTAAAATCCAGATGATACAAAAGGGATTTTGTTCAAATTGACCTCTCCATTGACGCCTATTTGTTCACCGCCAAGACTTATAGCCTCCCCCTCATCTTCTTCATTTATCCCGCCTTTTGGACGGTTTCCTGCTTCACATAAAGACAAAAAGTTATTGATTTTTTCGTATTTATAATTTAATTCCGGCAACACAAAAGGGACCCAAAGTCTCAAGGTTTCATTTTTTGCTAATTCTTGAAAATCAATTGTGAAAGTTTTTAGTGGCATAATTTATAAGTAAAATTTTTCATTCCTTGCTCTATTTATCTTGAGATTTTTTAAGCATTTTTTTAGCCTCCTTCTCAAAATCCGACTCCATCGTCTCAATTTCTTTTTTTAAATACTTTGCATACTCCCCATGAGCCTTTTTCTCCATTTGTTTATGAGAAATTTTCCCACAACCCTCCAAAATTTCATACTCGTTAAACTCCAAAAATTTATTGATACTTTCAGATAAACTCTCCATCGTCATCTTGGTTTTTCGCTTAATCATACGCTCAATATAGTCAAAATAACTCGAAACCAAGCTTTCCAACTCTTTAATTTCCTCCTCCTTCAAATAATTTTTAGCAATCGTAGTATCCGCTTTGGTCGGTTGTCCTTTTGGAGCATTTTTAAAAGTCGTCATACCTAAATTCGGTTTTTTAGCATCCACTTTTTTATAAACAATTTCAGCACCAGTATGATGAGTAATCGCATAATGAAACTTGTTTTGTACACCGGCATAAAATTTTTTGGTAATTTCCGATTTTGGATCATAGTCAATCGCACACTCCGCGAAAATATCGGTTACTTTTAAATAAACTCTTCTCTCGCTGGCTCGAATCGCCCGAACTCTTTCCAGCAGTTCTTCAAAATAATCTTTGCCAAAATGATGCCCGTTTTTAAGCCTTTCATCATCCATCACAAATCCTTTGATAATAAACTCTTTTAGTGTTTGAGTCGCCCATATTCTAAATTGTGTGGCTTGGTGAGAGTTTACCCGATAGCCCACGGCAATAATAGCGTCTAAGTTGTAAAATTTAGTTTGATAGTTTTTTCCATCTTCTGCAGTATTTTCCAAAATGGAAACAACTGAATTTTCGTTTAATTCTCCACTATCAAATATATTTTTCAAATGTTTGCTTATCGCCGGTACTTCTACGCCAAAAAGCTCAGCCATCTTTTTTTGAGTAAGCCAAACAGTCTCATTATGAAAAAAAACATCAATTTTCACTTCGCCGTTTGGTGTGGTGTAGAGTAGAATTTCCGATTCTTTGGGTGCCAAATCTTTTTTCATGGTTTTAAATTTAAATTTATTTGGTTTGTTTAATTCCGGTGGTTAGAAATAAGCCTTTTTTAATTCCTGAAAAATCAATTGTGAAGTGTTTTAGGGGCATGTGTTAAATTGATAACTCGTTATTTTCAATCAAACTAACCCTTTCAAGGCTAACTTGATCATACTTTCTGAAATACATGGGCTTTTTAAGATTTTTAACATAATCAATAAAATTAGATAGCTTTGGAATCTCTCTCTTTGCGTCGGAATAAAATTTATTTCTGGATCCAACGCCCAATTCTTGCAAGGATAGAATGATACTCTCTTTTAAATCAAGAGTTTCAATCGAATTAAAACTATCCTTCAATAATTCTCTATCTTTATTGTCTCCATATTTACCAACTAAAAGACAATATAAAGATCTTAACGCCCAGTGTTTTTCTTTATTTTCAAAATTTTTCTTAAAAAAATTAAGTACTCTTTTTGTAGGCTTTAAGTTTAGCTCCAAAACACCTCTCAAAACATAAAGCTCTTGCCAATCGTAAATGTTGCTATCATTGCGTAAAAAATTATAATAAAAGTCTAAAGTTTTCTCTTCTTTAAAAAAGTTTAAAAAATCACAAAAATCTCTAGACACATGTGGTTTATTTGAAAAATTATTTTTTATCAAACCAACAACCTTGGCTTCATCAAACTCAAATCCACTTGTTTTTAAGATTTTAAGTCTAAAAGTGGAAAAATTTAGATGAGTTTTGCTGAATAGATTTTCTTTCTCAAATGATTTTTCAAAAATATCATCAACTAAGATTGGAATTATCGCTAGAATTTGATTTTCATTTCTAGAATCGAAGGCTTTTTGTACGGCTTCTAATTGAGTTTTTTTTGGATCAAAAAGTTCATTTTCAATTTTTTCCTTCGAAATAATTTTGGTTTTTTTTGCATTTATGCTTAGGTTCCATTTCCTTAGAATTTTTATTAAATCAACTAGGGCTTTTCTTCCTTCGATCTCTTTTTTGCAAAAAATCCTGATGTCATCCATAAATCTAAAGTACTTTCTAGTTCTTGAATTTGACATTTCTTTGTCTACCATGTCCAAATAAACATCTCCAAGAAAAGAAGAGGCAACAGGTCCTTGTGGCAAACCAAATCCTTTAACTAACTTACTACTCCAGTGACTTAAAAGATTGTTACATAGGAAATTGACTAAATTTTTATAATTATCATCTTTACAGTAGTTTAATAGTTTATTTTTAAGCATTTCTATTTCTATGTGTTCAAAATAACCAGTGATATCGCTGACAACAACATATTTAAATCCTTCCGCGTAACATTTTCTGTTAAAAGCATCAAATTCAATCCAGGGATTTTTTTCGTTTTTGGATCTTGTAAATCTTTTTATACTATAAGAATATTTACTTACTTTGGTTGCTATTTTTTTTGCTAAATAATCCACAATAGCTTGATATAGAATCCAGTCTTCAAGAATCGGCCTTCCCATTGGTCTGATAGTAAAGTTTGGCTTTGGAACATCTATCTCTAATAATGGTGCCGGCTTATATTTTTTGGTTATTTCATTTTTTAACTTATCAATAACATTCTTTTCGCTTAGACTCAAAAATGAAAATCTTAAAGGATCAGGAATTGGATTTTTACCTGATTTATCATCTCTTAAAATGTTCTTAATCGCTTGTTCAAAATCTAATACTGTCATATCCATTTTTTATATAAAAATTTAAACCTTAAACTTTTCAATCCCACTCAACCTCTCTCAAAAAATCCAACGCCGTCTTTTTCTCCCCGCTTGACTTGCCCCGAGGCAGGTCATCAACCAAAATCTCAC
>WJJX01000083.1 GCA_014729445.1 Candidatus Moraniibacteriota bacterium
GGGTAAGTTTGTTTAATAATTGGATGTTATCTGGGTAGCAAGCCGGTTTTCACGCGGGGAGCTGATCCGGATTCTCTGGTTTTAGAAAAGCTGAACCTGATACATATAATTTTTAAAAGATCATTAATAATAAATGGCTAAAAAGAAGAAAGATCAAGCTAAAGAGGAAAAACCTAGAATAAGAATTAAGATCAAAGGATTTGATCATCGAGTGATTGATCAATCGACCCGGCAAATCATTAATACGGCTGAAAGAAACGGAGCCAAGGTCATCGGACCGGTCCCGCTGCCCAATGTAATTAATCGATTCACGGTTAATCGATCGACTTTTAAGCACAAGTACGCCAGAGATCAATATGAGATGAGGACTCATAAGAGATTATTGGATATTGAAGATTTTACTCCTCAAACAGTGGAGGCTCTTGTGGGTCTTGATTTGCCTGCGGGAGTTAACATTGAAGTAAAAATGTAATTTTATCTGATCGTCTATAATTCAAGTTCTAAATCGGCTTGACTTTATTTTATTTTTTTTCTTAAATTATATTTTGAAATCAAATTAAAGAATGGTTGGTTTTTTCATAAAAATTTAAGCTTATGCCCGCGTCGCGGGGATAGGTTGAAAATATTATTAAATATTATGTATATAATCGGAACAAAAGCTAATATGACGCAAGTATGGGACAAAAACAACAAGGTTATTGCGGTAACCAAAGTTTTTTGCGAGGAAAATGAAGTAATAGAGGAAAAGAAGCGGGATAAAAGCGGCTATCAATCAGTAGTTTTGACCGATGGAAAAAGGGTGAAAGAATTTCCCTATCTGGAAGATGAAAATTTGAAACAGGGTAAAAAAATCGATGTTACTTTTTTTAAGGAAGGGGATAAGATCAAGGTGACCGGAAAAAGTAAAGGCAAGGGTTTTCAAGGGGTAGTTAAAAGACATGGTTTCAGCGGCGGTCAAAAAACTCATGGCCACAGGCATGATTTGAGAAGATCCGGCTCTATCGGTTCGGCGTTTCCTCAACATGTAATGAAGGGCAAGAAAATGGCCGGCCGGATGGGCAATGATCAAACTACCATTAAAAATTTGGAAGTTATTGGAATTTCAAAAGAAGAAAAAAGTTTGTTAATAAAAGGAGCGCTGCCGGGATGTGTCGGCAGCATTGTTTTTATTAAGAAAGTTTAGGGAATTAAACATTTAAAAAGATGAAAAGTCCAGTTTACAATCTGTCAGCCAAAAAAATCAAAGAGATCAGACTTAAAAAGGAAGTCTTTGGTTTAAAGATTAATCATAATCTGGTTCATCAGACCATGGTTGCCTTGGCCGCCAATAAAAGAAGGTCGACCGCGCATACCAAAACCAGAAGAGAGGTTAGGGGCGGAGGAAGGAAACCCTGGCGCCAAAAGGGAACCGGTAATGCCAGAGCCGGTTCGATTAGATCCCCTTTGTTTAGAGGCGGGGCGGTAACTTTCGGTCCGAGCAAAGAGAAAAATCACCGCAAAAAGATAAACAAAAAAATGCGGCAAAAAGCGTTTCTATGTTCTCTTTCCAGCAAGTATAAAGACGACGAGTTAAGGATTATTGATAATTATAAACTGGAGAAACCGAATACCAGAAAACTGGTTGAATTAATCGATAATTTAAAGTTAAAAAACAATTCGATTTTATTTGCGTCCAGGGAAAAGAATGATAATTTGTCTAAATCCCTAAATAATATTAACAAGACGACTTATAGAATAACGGCCGATATTTCCAGTTTGGACCTTTTAAACCATAAATATTTTTTCCTGGATCAGGATTCGATTAATTATCTGCAGGAAAAATATTTGGGCAGTAAAAAAAAGGATGACAAAAAAACGGTTAAGTCAAAAAAAACCGAGGGAAAAACCGAGAAAAATAAAGTTAAAAAGCGGGTTAAATAATTTAAAGCTATGAGTGGAATTTTAAATAAATTTGGATTCAAAAAAGAGCAGTCAAAAGATAGCGATAAAGCCGACAAAAAGGCCGAAGTTAAGGATAGCGCGCAGAAGAAGTCCGAAAAAAGCCCTGTCAAGGCAAAAGCTTCGAAAAAAACAGCCTCAAAAGTCAGCTCTCGATCTAAGACTCAGGACAAAACCAAGAAAAAGGCAGCCAAGCCACAGGCTAAAGATAAAAATGCGGAAAAGTTTTACCGCAATATTTTGGCCAAAATAGATACGGAAAAGGCCGGTCTGCAGGAAAGTCAAGGCAAGTACAGCTTTGTAGTAGCTAAAAATTCCAACAAAAAGGAGGTCGAAAAAGCCATAGAAAGCTATTACCAGGTCAAGGTGCTTAAAGTCAACCTTATCAATTATAAACCGAAGAAAACCAGATTCGGCTTGACTCAGGGCATGAAAAAAGGCTATAAAAAAGCTATTGTTTCACTTAGGGAAGGGGAAGTGATTAAGGATTAAATAGATAAAACCGATAATTTAAAGCTATTATGTTGAGAATAAAGAAGATCAAAAACAGAGGAAAGCGCACGATGAGTTATGTTAGGGATGAAAATGTGGATAGAAAGGCCAAACCTTGCAAGGCTTTGACTTCGGTATTAAAGAAGAGGAGCGGAAGGATGAGGACCGGCAAAATTTCGGTAAGACATCGGGGCGGAGGAACCAGGAGGAGGTACAGACAGATTGACTTTAGGCAAGCTGCCGATAAAGTAACGGTGGAGCGGGTGGAGAAAGACCCCAATAGAAGTTGTTTTATTGCCTTGGTCAAAGACAAGAATAATCAAAAATATTACTATCTTGCTTGTAACAAACTGAAAAAAGGCGATGTTATCTATACAAGAGAAAAAGCTGAGAATAACAAGGGCAATCGTTCTAAATTAAAAAATATTCAAGCCGGATCGATTATCTGTAATGTCGAACTTTATCCTGACAATGGCGGTAAAATTGCCAGATCTGCCGGATCTTCTGTAAAGTTAATGGGAATTGAAAACGGAATGGCTCAACTGAAGATGCCCTCGGGTGAAATAAGACTGGTTAAAGATGAATGTTATGCTACAATTGGACAAATGTCTAATCCCGAGAACAGCGCTGTAAGAATTGGGAAAGCCGGAAGGACAAGAAATATGGGTAAAAGGCCTCAGGTTAGAGGCAAGACGATGAATGCCAAAGACCATCCGCACGGAGGCGGAGAGGGATTGCAATCCATCGGTATGCCTTATCCCAAGACCAAATGGGGTAAACATGCCCTGGGAGTTAGAACCAGACCCAAGAAAAAGGCAAGCAATAAGCATATAATCAGGAGGCGAAGCAAAAAAAGGAAATAGCTGATTTTTTAAATTAGTAATAATAATTTTTATCAATATGGCGAGAAGTTTAAAGAAAGGCCCCAATATCAATGAAAGATTATTGGAAAAATTGAAGAAAGTCGATCCAAAATCGAAAGAGGCTATTAAAACTTGGGCCAGAGATTGCACGATTGTTCCCGAAATGATAGGCTATAAATTTGCGGTGCATAACGGTCAGAAATTCGAGGAAGTTTCAGTCAAGGAAGAGATGGTGGGGCATAAGTTGGGGGAATTTTCCATTAGTCGAAAGTTCAACAAGCATGGAGGAAAAATCCAAAAAGATATCGATCAAAGCGCAGGCTAATCATTAATTTTTTAGTAAATCGACAATGCAAGTAAGAGCTAGGTTGAAAAATTTTAGAATGTCATATAAGAAGGCGCGTATGTACACAGGTCTGATTAAAGGCAAATCGACCCAGGACGCCAAAAACGAGTTGAAATACATCAACAGCAAGCTTTCACTCCCTTTGATCAAATTAATCGATTCTTCGGTGGCCAACGGAGTTAATAATTTCGGTTTAAGTAAAAAAAACTTATATGTAGAGGAAATCAAGGTAGACGAGGGACGGGTAATGAAAAGATGGAGACCGAGAGCGCAGGGCAGAGCTTATCCCATTTTAAAAAGAAGTTGTCATATCGAGATAATTTTAAATGAAATCGAGGAAGGCAAGGATAGAATAAAGATCGAACAAAAGGAAGCACAGACCGTTTCCTATAAGGAATTAAAAAAAGCAATGGAAGAAGCGGATAGGATGGTGAAGAATAAAAATAAAGGTAAAGACAGTGGCAAAAAGGCGCAAGACAGTAAAAGCAAGGGAAAAGGGAAAATATCTAATAAAAAAGTTATGTCCAGGTTTTTTAGGAGAAAAAGCATTTAATTTTATAATAAGCTATGGGAAAAAAGATCAATCCAATCAGTTTTAGGTTAAACATCAACAAGAACTGGAAGTCGAAATGGTTTAACACCAAATCGGATTATGTTCATTTTTTGGAGGAAGACTTAAAGATAAGGGAGCTTATTTTTGAAAAATTAAAAGGCGCCGCCATAAAGGACGTTACCATAGAGAGAGGGGAAGGAGTTATGAGGGTAAAGATATTTACCGGAAGGCCGGGGATTATAATCGGGCGAGGCGGTTCGGGCATCGAAGATTTAAGAAAAACAATTTTAAAACTTTTAATGTCTTTAAGATCAAAGCGGATTAAAAACGGGGTTACCAATAAAAAGATAGCCAAGACGACCGTTGAAATTGATGTTGAGGATGTTAAAAATTTTGAAGAAAACGCGGTTTTAGTCGCAAGGAGTGTGGCCGATCAGATCGAGAAAAGGGTTTCCTTTAGAAGAGCGCTCAAATCCACTTTGGATTCCGTTATGAAGCAGAAAAATGTTAAGGGAGCCAAGATAATGATTGCCGGGCGGTTGAATGGAGCCGAAATGTCTCGAACAGAATGGGTGATTAAAGGGGGAATTCCCCTGCACACTTTACGTTCCAATATTGATTACGGCAAGTGCGAGGCCTATACCACCTACGGAGTAATTGGAGTCAAGGTGTGGATCTATAAAGGCGAGGTTTTTCAAAAAAAGCAAGTTCGATAATAGAATAAATTATTAAAATGTTATTGCCTAAGAAAGTCAAGCATAGAAAACAACATAGAAGAAAGTTTCGAAAGCTCACAAAGAGAGGTGATATTATTAAATTCGGATCATTCGGCCTGAAAGTATTGGATTCGACTTGGATTTCTTCGCGCCAGCTGGAGGCAGCCAGAAGAGCGATGACCAGATTTGTCCAGAGACAGGGAAAAGTTTGGATAAGAGTATTCCCTGATTCACCGGTCACTCAAAAAGGCGCCGAAACTCCTATGGGAAAAGGAAAGGGAAGCGTTGAATATTTTGTGGCTTCAGTTAATCCGGGGCGAATTATTTTTGAGTTGGACGGAGTGAGCGAGGAAATCGCAAAAACCGCTTTAAAAAGAGCGGGCGACAAATTGTCGGCCAGAACAAAGATAGTCCAGCGCTAAATGATTCGATGATTATAAGCAATAGAAGTTATTAATAAATTTTTCAAATGGAGATTAAGGAATTAAGAAAAATGAATTTGAACGGATTAAGGGAAATGGTTGAAATTGAAAAAGCAAAGATTGTGGAATTAAGAATGGCAATAGCGCATAAGCATACCGGAAAAGTCCGGGATTTAAGAAAGGCCAAAAAAAATTTGGCCCGGATTTTAACTTTAATTAGTGAAAAAGAAAACAATGGCCCCAAAGAAGACAACAAGTAAAAAAACTGCCAAGGTTAAAGCGGTTTCCACTAAAAAAAGAGCTCTTTCAAAGAAAGCCGGTTTAAAGTTTAAGAAATTAAAAATGGCTGAAAATAAGAGCAAAAAAAAGATAGTTAAGGAGTTTGTCGGTACAGTGGTAGCGGATAATCTGGATAAAACAATAACCGTAAGGGTAGCTAGCGTTAAAATTCATCCTTTATACAATAAAAGGTATAAAAGAGATAAAAATTATAAAGTCCACGATCCCCAGAATAAGTTTAAAATAGAAGACGAGGTGAAATTTATTCCATCCAGGCCGTTTAGCAAAGATAAGAAGTGGCAGGTAATTTATTAATTTTTAAGAATAATTTTGATTTAGTTAATTTAAAGACATGATTCAAGCAGAGACAAAATTGAAGTTGGCGGATAATAGTGGAGCTAAAATGATTAAATGCTTCAAGGTGCTGGGCGGCAGCAGGAGAAGATATGCC
The DNA here is from genome assembly GCA_014729445.1 of Candidatus Moraniibacteriota bacterium. Classification (GTDB taxonomy): domain Bacteria; phylum Patescibacteriota; class Minisyncoccia; order CAIUEV01; family JAHKAQ01; genus WJJX01. The sequence continues at coordinate 6,061 of WJJX01000083.1, forward strand.
AAATTGGGCGATGTCATTGTCGCTTCAGTTAAAGAAGCGGATCCCAGGGGCATGGTCAAGAAGAAAGAAATCGTAAAGGCGGTGATTGTGAGGCAAAAGCAGGCCTATCGGAGAGCTGATGGAACTTATATTAGATTTGACGATAACGCGGCTGTGATTCTGGAGGCTAATGAAATGAAAGCCACCCGGATTTTAGGTCCGATTGCCAGAGAAGTTAGAGAAAGAGGCTATAAAAAAATCATATCTTTGGCCCCGGAAGTGATTTAAGTTTTTTAAAGATTAATGTAATAATTTTTATGAAGATAAAGAAGGGAGATCAAGTCATCATTATAAGCGGTAAGGACAAGGGATTTAAAGGCGAAGTGATTCAAATTATGCCAAAGAAAGGCAGGTTGATAGTTGACGGAGCCAATTTGATTAAGAAACATATTAAGAATCCCAATAAGAAGGAAAAGGGCCAGAGAATTGAAATGCCGGCGGCTATAGACGCTTCCAACGTCCAATTATATTGCGGCAAGTGCAAGAAAGGCGTCCAGACAGGAGCTAAGACAACCAAAGAAGGTTCTAAAAAAAGAATTTGTAAAAAATGCAACAATGAAATTTAATCAAGCAAACGACAAGTCAAAAATCAGAAAGCCGACCTATGAGAATAATCTTAAGGCCAAATACCTTAAAGAGATTGTTCCTTATTTTGTAAAAAAATATAAGTTAAAAAGTCGGATGGCCGCCCCCAAACTGCAACGCATAATTATAAATTCGGGAATCGGAAAATATAAGGATGACAAAGAAATGCCAAAAAAGATTCTGGATGATATTTCTCGAATCAGCGGTCAAAAAGCCGTTTTTACCAAATCAAAAAAGGCTGTATCCGGATTTAAAATTAAAGAGGGTCAGATTGTGGGCGTTAGAGTTACTCTAAGAGGAAGAAGAATGTACGACTTTTTGGAAAGACTGATTGTTTCAACCCTGCCCAGAGTAAAAGATTTCAGGGGAATTCCTCGAAGCAATTTTGGCGCCAGAGGGAATTTAAATATAGGGATTAAGGAACAATTGGCTTTTCCGGAAATTGATAGTGAAAACACCGATTATATTTTCAGTTTACAAATTAATATTGTCAATTCATGTCAGAATCGGCAAAAAGGCATTGAACTTATGCAGGGTTTTGGATTCCCTGTTCAAAATGAGGAGCTTAACAAATAGTTTCTTTTAAAGGTTTAAATTGACAGTTTAAAAGAAAGTAAGTATTATCTAATTTATTATATTTAATTAATTTAAAGTAAATTGTGGCCAGGAAAGCATTAATTGAAAAAGCGAATAAAAAACCCAAGTATTCCACCCGAAAAATCAGGAGATGTTTTTTATGCGGCAGAAATAGAAGTTATATTCGAAAATTCGGACTTTGCAGAATCTGTTTTAGGGAAAATGCTGAAAAAGGCAAAATTCCAGGAGTGCAGAGATCTTCTTGGTAGATTTATTTTTTAAATAAGTGTTATTTATATGGATACAATAGGCGATATGTTAACAAGGATCAGGAATGCGGTTCAAAGAAATCATGATAAGGTCGGGATGCCATACTCCAATCTTAAGCATGATATTGCCAAAGTTTTAAAGAAAGAAGGATATATTAAGGATTTTAAAAAGGTGCAGGCAGACCGTAAAAGTAATCTGCTCATTGAATTTTTGTATGAGAGCGAAAATCCCAGAATTAATTCGATAAAAAGAGTGTCCAAACCGGGCTGCAGAATCTATAAAGGATATAATGAAATCGGGTCGGTTTTAAACGGTTATGGAATAGCGATCGTTTCGACTTCAAAAGGGGTTGTTACTGACAAGGAAGCGAGAAAGTTGAAAATAGGAGGGGAGATTTTGTGTGAAATTGATTAAATTAATTACTTAAATATAGTTTAAATTATTATTTTGTATAGATATGTCGCGAATCGGAAAGGAGCCAATTAAAATTCCTGACGGCGTAAGTATAACCGTAGAGGGAAATAGCATAAAGGCAAAAGGGTCCAAAGGTGAGCTTAGTTTGGCTGTTCATCCAAACTTAGAGGTAAAGTTTGAAGATGATAAGATTACGATTTTACCCCAAAACAAAGAGGACGATGAACAAAGAGCTCTCTGGGGGACTTATAGAGTGTTGGTCAATAACATTATAACAGGAGTTTCCAAAGGCTATACCAAAGAGCTTGAAGTCAACGGCACCGGCTACAGAGTTTCGGTTTCAGGAAGGAAATTAGTTCTTGGAGTGGGTTTTTCGCATCCGGTGGAAATAGAGCCGCCTGAGGATATAACTTTCACCGTTGAGGAAAACAAGATCTCGGTTTCCGGGATTGACAAACAAAAGGTCGGAGAGTGGGCCTCCAGAGTGAGGGCGGTTAGAAAAGTGGAACCCTATAAAGGAAAGGGTATTAAATATGTGGATGAATATGTGAAAAGAAAAGTGGGCAAAAAAGCCGTTGGAGAAAGTGCTTAAGGATTAAATAATCAGCAAACAATGAAAAAAGTCAATCGAAACATCATAAGAAAGAGAAGAAAAAGAAGAATAAGAGTTAAGGGAAACAGTAAAATTCCAAGGCTTAATGTTTTTAGAAGCAATAAAAGTGTTTATCTTCAGTTGATCGACGATGAAGCCGGAAAGACAATAATCGGGCTTTTAAGTGACAGAAAAAAGGATAAAACATTCCAAGCCTTTGAGGCTGGAAAAAAATTAGGCAAAGCGGCGGTTGAAAAAAAGATTAAAAGAGCCGTTTTTGACAGAAACGGCTATAAATTCCACGGAAGGATAAAAGCCGTATTGGAAGGAGCCAGTGAAGCGGGCCTAAATTTCAAGAAATAATTTTGATTTTATGAAAAAAAGAAGAGGTAAAAAAGTAAAAAGCGAGTTTGATCAAAAGTTGATTGATCTTGCAAGAGTCACTCGGGTGGTTCGAGGGGGGAGAAGGTTTAGATTTAGAGCTACTGTGGCTATTGGCAATAAAAAAGGGAAAGTGGGGATTGGAATCGCAAAAGGTGGAGATGTGAGCGACGCGATGTCAAAAGCCTTCAATAAGGCTAAAAAAGCATTGTTAGAAGTTCCGATTTGGGAAGGAACTATTCCTCACAAAGCGATAGGTAAGTTTAAGAGTTCCCAAGTTGTTCTTAAACCAGCCAAGAAAGGTAAAGGAATCGTTGTAGGAGGTTCGGTTAGACAAATTGTCGATCTGGCCGGTTTTAAGGATTTATCAGCCAAAATATTGGGTAAGGGTAGCAAGGTTAATAACGCGTTGGCCGCTTTGGAAGCTTTAAATTCCATCAAAGCCCTTAAGGAGAAGAAGGAAATTAAAACCAGTCAAAAAAATGGGACAAAGCCAGAAACCGATAAAAGCGATAAAAAGAAAGCCAAGGTCGTTAAAAAAGCTAAGTAAAAAATCATGCAAATTCACCAATTAAAACCCGATAACAAGTCAAAAAGCCGAAAGAGAGTCGGCAGGGGAGGGAAAAGAGGCACCTACAGCGGAAAAGGAATGAAAGGGCAGAATTCCAGATCAGGCACCGGAGGAACTCATATCGTTGAAAAAGGAAGAACTTCCTGGGTTAAAAGATTTCCCAAGCTTGGAGGTTTTAATTCCGTTTTTCTTCCCAACATAGTTGTCAAAACAAGTCTTTTGGAAAAGAATTATAAAAGCGGTGAAACGGTTAATTTAAAAAGCTTATTGGAAAAGAAACTGATATCAAAGCCCAAGAAAGGCCAATCGAAAAAAATTCAGAGGGTGAAAATTTTATATGACGGCAAAATAAGCAAAGAATTAAATATTTCCGGATGTTTAATTTCTCAAAAAGCCAAAAATCTTATAGAAAAAGCCGGCGGCAAAATCGAATTAAGCCCTGAAACAAAAGGAACAAGCCGGATCCAAAAAAGTGATAAAAAGGCAAAAACAGGCCAAGAGTAATAATCCGTTATAGATTACAGTCTTTATAGAGTCTATCGTTATCCAGAGCCTCTTTGAAAGAATAAAAGTAAATCAGGTTATCTTTTTTGAATTTTGTCATATCGCATGTGATATCATAAAAATACTGGCTGTTTTTACTGGAGAAGTACTGGTAGTCCTGTTTGAAAGCTTCGGAGATTTCGGTTACGCCGCAGTCTATTTCGGAAGAATCGATTTGGATCGAAGGATTAGAGTTTAGAGTATTGATTTTTTTATTATAAGCAATAATTATCCAAAGCTGAATTATAATAATCAAGCCAAAAATCAAGTAGTAGCTAAACACAAAAGATTTTATTTTAGGCCAAAAGACTTGATTTTTTTTCTCCATAGTATTAAGTTAAATTATTATGGCGGTTTGGATTTAGTTTAGGCAATCTATTATGGATAGCATAAAAATCATTAAATAAGTTTAAAATTTTTTTAAATTATTAATTAATTCCATATGGCGCATCGTAAAGCCGGCGGTTCAACCAGATTAGGTCGCGATTCGATTTCCAAAAGGCTGGGGGTTAAAATTTTCGACGGTCAGGCTGTCAAAGCCGGGAATATCATAATAAGACAAAGAGGAAAAAAATTTAGAGCGGGTAAAAACGTTAAAAGAGGAAGCGACGATACTTTATACGCGGCTTCCAGCGGTTATATTAAATTTTTTAAAAAGAAAATCATCAAATTTAATCGTAGATTGGAAAAGGCCAGTTATGTAAGCGTTTTAACCAGCCAGAAGGAATATAAGGAAACAGTGAAAAGGTAATTTATTCGACCGCTGATTAATTGCCAAAACCGGTGTTGACTTTCAATTATGAAACCAAAAATATTTACCATTTTATTAATACTAGCTCTATTCATATTAAGCGCTGCAATAGCTAGTCCGGCAATGCCGGATTTTAATGTTTTTAATAAAAATTTAGGAAAAATTCTTCGAGACCAGAAAATCAAATTAGGTCTTGATTTACAAGGAGGAGCGCATCTGGTTTATCGGGCCGATTTATCGAAAATAGACGAAGAGGACAAAGATCTTGCAACCGAAGCGGTTAGGGATGTTATCGAAAAAAGAGTCAACGCCTATGGAGTATCAGAGCCTCAGATAACCACAAACCGAACCGAAAAAGAATATAGAATAATTATCGATTTAGCCGGGATAGAAGACGTAAATAGAGCGATCGAAATGATCGGTCAGACTCCGGTGCTTGATTTTCGAGAACCGAAAAACGAACAGGATTATCAATTGAGCGAAGAAGAGAAACAGGTCGCCATAGAAAAAAATCAGGCGATTAAAAAAAAGGCTGAGGAAGTTCTTGAAAAGGCCCTGATCGGGGAAAATTTCGAGGAGCTAGCCAAGGAGTATTCTGAGGATTTGAGCAATAAAGACAATGGAGGAAGTTTGGGTTATGTCAAAAAAAGCACTTTACAGGAAAATTACGCCAAAGAATTTCAGGAAGTGCTTTTAAGGGATGATTTCGAGGTGGGAACAATTTGGCCTGAATTAGTTCGAACCGATTTTGGCTATCATATAATCAAAAAAGAGGATGTCAGAGGAGAGGGAGAGGAAACGGAGATTAAATCAAGTCATATTTTATTTAAGACCGTCAGTGAGGAAAAAAGACCCGAAACCGAGCTTTTTCCTTATAAAAGAACCGAGTTGGACGGTAAGTATTTAAAAAGGGCTCAGCTGGTATTTGATCAAAATACAGGCGAACCGATGGTTCAATTGGAATTTGACAGCAGAGGAACCGAATTATTTAAAGAAATCACCGAAAGAAATCTCGGTCAGCCGGTAGCCATTTATTTAGACGGCTTTCCAAGGACTCAGCCGGTGGTTCAAAATGTAATAACCAACGGAAAAGCAGTGATTAACGGAATCGGCAGTCAAGAAGAAGCCAAACAGCTGGCGATAGATCTGAATTCGGGGGCTTTACCGGTGCCGATAGAATTAATCAGTCAGGAGAATATCGGCGCCAGTTTAGGGCAGAAGTCTCTTGATAGGAGTTTGGAAGCCGGACTGTACGGTATTATCGCTTTGGTTATTTTTATGTTTATAGTTTATTTGTTTTTGGGTCTGGTCGCCGCTTTGGCTTTAGGTTTTTATGCGGTCCTAATGGTGGCTATCTTTAAATTAACCGGAATTACGCTGACCCTTTCCGGGATTGCCGGGTTTGTTTTGTCTCTTGGAATGGCGGTTGATGCCAATATCTTAATTTTTGAAAGAATTAAAGAGGAGTTGAAACAAAAAAGGTCTCTGGTCGAATCAATCGATAGCGGCTTCAGTAAAGCCTGGGTAACCATCCGTGACGGCAATTTATCCACCATAATTACCTGTGTTGTGTTAATTATGTTAGGCACGGGAGTGGTTAAAGGTTTTGCCACCACTTTATTTATCGGAGTTCTTTTAAGTATGTTTACGGCCGTTTTTATTACTCGAAATTTAATGGAATTTCTGGCGGATAAATTGGGTAATACGATAGTCTTTGGATTGATTAAAAAAAATAAAAAGAAAAAAAGCAAGAAAAAATAAACTCAACTCATTGCAGGCCCTAATTGAAGGGGTATGATTGACTAAAGAGCTCTTTTTTGATATAAATTTTAAGTTAAAATTTTTTAGACATTATTTTTTAAATGACAAAAAATCACAAGGACGATAATAAGAAAGACAGCCAAGAAAAAATCTTTCCCAAATCCCAAGAAAAGATTAAAAGCATAAGCAAGTTTAAATACCTTCTAATTATACTTGTTTTTTTTATTGGTTTTATTGTGCTTTCCTTAATCGGAAAGCACAAAGCGCCAGAACAAGAAGATGAGATTTTTGCAAAAAAAGTAAAGACAGTAACAATCGGCGGCGAGCAAACCAAAAAAGCGGTTTTGGAAAAATCAATCAAAGTAGCCTCCGAAGACGAGACCCGGGTTTTTGCCGAATATTCCGGGAGAATCATTGAGGAAAATTTCGAAGTGGGAGACAAAGTTAAAAAAGGTCAGATACTGGCAAAATTCAGTCAAAACAAAAGCGACAACATCACTATTATCGATTTAGAAAAAGCCCGAGAAAATTTGGCTATCGCTGAAGAGAATTTGGACGATGTGGAGGAGTCGACTGAAAAAAATTATAAAGTGGCTAAAAACAATGTCGAGTTGGCAAAAATTGCTTTGGATGAAGCCGAAACTTCGGGAGATGAAAACGATATAAAAACCGCAGAGGAAAAACTGGAAAAAGCCGAAAGAAGCCGCGATGCGGCCGAAGCTTTGGGAGATCAGGAGATAGCCAGAGCCGAACAAGCTTTATTGGAGTCCCAAAAAGGTTTGGAGAAAGCGCGGGCCGGATATAGCAAAACAATTGTTAGAGCTCCGATAGACGGGTTGGTTATTCAAAAGTCAATCAATAAAAATTCCTATTTGAATCAAGGCGAACAAATAGCCTCGATCGGCAACTTAGATAATTTATTTTCCAGACTGGAATTATCCAGAGAGGAAATTAGAGGAATTCAGCCCGGAAGCGGTCTGGAAATTCAATGTCTGAACAACAACGGAAGCATTTTTTCGACCGTTACTGATATTTCGCCGATAGCTAAGTCGGATAATTTAAGATATGAACTCAAAATCAAACATCCAAAAGACGCTTCCAATAATTGTATTGCCGTTAATCAGTTTGTAACAGCCAAACTGGAAATCCCAAATTACGATTACAATAATTACTTTTTACCGATTACGGCCGTGAAACTGGGCCAACAAAGGAATATTGTTTATGTAATTGAGGATAACACTGCCAAAGTAAGAGAGGTGAAAATCGGCAAAGTGTTCGGCAATTACGTTGAAATTACAGAAGGTTTAGAGGCAAACGAAATAGTCGCGCTTAAGGGAAGCCGGAACCTGAAAGATCAGGATCCGGTGGAAATGGAAAATTAATATAGGCAGTCAGGATCTATTTAAAACGGTAAAAAAATAATACTTAGATGACTTATCTGGATAAAAATATCAATCCCAAAACTAGAAATCGATTAGTAAAAAAAATCAAAAGATTCGAGAAGTCTTTTGCCTCTTTTTTAATTAGAAAAAAAAGATTAACCTATTTGATCGTTGTCTTTCTTTTGTTTCTTGGAATTTTTCAGATTAATACTATTCCCAGAGAAGTAAACCCTGAAGTGGAGATTCCTTTCGGAATTGTTACAACCGCTTATCCCGGCGCGTCCTCGATCGAAGTAGAACAACAAGTAACCAAAGAGATCGAGTCAAAAATAAGCGATTTGTCTGGGATCAAAAAGATCACTTCCAGTTCTCAATTTGGATTATCCAGTATTCAGGTGGAATTTGAAGCCGGAGAGGATCTGGATGATTCCATCCGCAATTTAAAAGATAAAGCCGACGAAGCTAAAAGCGAACTGCCAGAAGACGCTACCGATCCTGTGGTAATTGAAGCCAGTTTTGAGAATGAACCCATATTGGTATTCGCTTTAAGTAGCGATAATTACGATAAAACAGAACTTAAAGAGTTTGCGCAGAATTTAAGCGATCGGCTGGAAAGCATTCAAAATGTGAATAAGGTAGAGATTGTCGGAGGGGAAGACAAAGAAATTAAAATCGATCTTGATGTGGAAAAATTACAGGAGTTCGATTTAACTTCGGCTTCAGTCGGGCAAGTCCTGCAGGCTAATAATACCAATGTTCCCTTGGGTAGTATGGATATCGAGAATTTTAATTACGCTTTAAGAGTTGAAAACGAGTACAAAAACCTTGAGGATATAAAGAATATAGTTGTTTCCAGCGTAAATGGAAATATTGTTAGGATGGGCGATATAGCGGATATTTATTACGGTTATGAAGAAAGATCCTCGATTTCCAGATTATCTCTGGAGGGTCGAAAAGCGCACACCTCGATTTCGATATCGATTTATAAGAGAACCGGTGGCGATATCACCAAAATTGCGGATTCGGCCAAAATGATTATTGAGGAAAGCAGAGAACGTGATTATCCGGCCGATGTCGATATTGAAATTACGACCGATATGGCCAAATACGCCAAGGAAAGTATTAACGATTTGGTTCAAAACGGAATCGGAACAGTGTTTATTATTTTGATTTTATTGGTCCTGTTTGTCGGCCCCAGGGAAGCTATTATCACAAGTCTGGCTGTACCGTTCTCCTTTTTTGTCTCTTTTACCACAATGGCGGTTTTGGATCAAACTTTCAACGTCATAACCTTATTTGCTTTGGTGCTTTCTTTGGGCATTCTGGTCGACTCGGCGATGGTAATTGTTGAAGGCATGTATGAAAAAGTCCAGAAATATAAAATGTCCGGTTATGGAGCGGCTATGCTTTCGGTAAAAGAATTCTCCCTGCCTTTACTCTCCGGAATGCTTACAACCGTTGCGGCTTTTTTCCCGCTGTTGTTTGTCAAAGGAATCTTCGGCCAGTTTTTAAAGGGAATTCCTATAGTGGTGATAGCTACTTTAACGGCCGCTTTTTTTGTGGCCCTTACCATTGTACCTACTTTTGGAGCCCTTTTATTAAAGCCCAAAAAAGATGATGCGGACAGGAAATCCCAGAATCCCTTTGATAAGCTTTTAAAAAGACGGCATCAATATACAATTTTGATAACCTGCCTGTTATTGGCTCTTATAAGTTTTTTGTTAATTGAAAGTCCGATTAAATATCTAATCATCGCTTTTTCCTTGTTGACCGTGTTCTTAATCCTTCTTTTCACTAAAGTTTTTGATAGGGCTTTAAAAGGATTAATTAATAAATACGACCAAAAAATTGAAAGCTGGCTTAATACCAGGGATAAAAGGACCAGAATTCATCTGATTTTTGCGATCGGCTTTCTAATGACTATGTTTGTGATGATTTTCTCAATAGCTAATCCTAAAAAGGCCTTGATCAAGATTGAAGCTTTCGGCGCCACGGACGCCGAGGAGTTTTTTATTAATGTTAAACTGCCTGAGGGAACTATCCTGGAGGAAACAGACAGAATTGTTAAAAAAATCGAAGACAGGCTTTATGATGTTTCGCAAGTTAGGAGTTTTTTGGTTTCGGTCGGACAGGGGGACGATAACGAAGCTAGAATTACGGTCAACTTGACCAAAAAAACCGAAAGGGATATTTCCAGTGGCGAAATTAGCGAACAGGTGAGAGAAAGATTAAAAGATTTTACCGCGGCTGAAATCGAAATTATCGAAGAACAAGGAGGGCCGCCTACGGGTTCCCCTTTGGAGGCTCGAATCAGTGGGCCGGATATTTATACTTTAATCGATATTTCCGAGGAGATGAAGACAATTATGGAAAGTATAGACGGGTCGGAAGACGTGACAACCGATATCAGTTATTTACCGGGCGAATTTATCATTGTTTTTGATGCTCAAAAAACTGGAGCCTACGGTTTGAATTATTCTCAAATCGCCCTGGAAATCAGAAACGGAATTTCAGGGAGCGATGATGTAAAAATAACCCAGGAAGGGGAAGAGGTTAAATTATTGGTTAGTTATGGGAAAGAGCCGATAAAAAACATTAACGATTTGGCTAACATTGGAATAAACACTCGATCCGGCAAAGTAGCTTTGGGAAGCCTGGCCGAGATCAAACTTGAACCCAATTTGAGTTCAATTAATCGGGTCGATGAGGAAAGGACCGTAACGGTTACCGGCCGAAATGCCAAAGACGGAAATATAAACACTATAATGACTGAATTTAAGGATAAAGTTAAAAAACTTTCCCTTCCCGCCGGTTACGAGATTTCCTACGGCGGAGCCAGTCAAGAACAAAACGAAGTTTATATGGATATGTTTGGCAAAATGTTTATTGGGGCGATTTTGATCATTTTTATTCTGGTGGCTCAATTCAACTCCTTTAAGCAGATGTTAATAATCATTTTAACCGTTCCTTTGGCAATGATCGGCGTTATCTGGGGTATGGTAATTTCCCGGTTGACTTTAGATATTCCGGCTTTTATCGGAATTATCTCTTTGTGGGGGATAGTGGTCAACGATTCGATTATCTTAATCGATCAGATAAACATTAATCGCAATCAAAGAGGTTTTGCTTTATTAAAATCGGCCATAAAGGGGGGTCATGCCAGAATGCAGCCTATCCTTTTGACAACCGCCACCACGGTTTTTGGATTATTGCCTTTGTCTTTGCGGGATCCCAACTGGCAGAATCTGGGTTTTGCCATCATCTTTGGTCTCTCTTTCTCCACTCTCTTGACCTTGATTTTTGTGCCCTCGATTTATATTACTCTCAATAGAATGAATGTGAGACTCAAGAGCAAAAAGGATTTAACGGGAAGAAAATATAAAGGTTTTTGGATCAGATTAACCGCCTATTTAATTGATCTTGCTTTTATTATTCCGGTGTTTTTATTATTCCTTGGAATACTCGGGGGCTTCCTGGATTTTAACCTGGCCTCGATTAAAGAAGCCCTGATCTACAAAAATAATATATTCAGCTCCAATTTGATCAATATTATATTGTTGTTTATTTTGGTCCACTCCGTTTATTTCCTGTTATTAACCTATAAAAATCAATCCACCATCGGTAAAGCCTTTGTCGAATTGAGATTAAGATCGACCAAAGCAAAAGACGGTTTGATAACTTTGAGGCAGGCGCTTAAAAGAGAAGTGTTTGGCAAGGGATTAATTATACTTAGTTTAATAATCGCTATAATTATGATATTTTCAGTCTTCACTTTTCAAAACACAAAAGAAAGCGAATCTTTAAGTATGTTTAAAAGTTGGGTTTTCATCTTTCTCGGAGTGTTGATTGTTGTTTATTCTCTAATTAAAATAAACTTCTATCATCAGTTTTCAAAAACAGAGATCATCGATACCAGCAGGCAAGAAAAAAAATAAAGTTTGAAGAACTGATTTTTGAAAGTTTAAATTAAGAAGCAGCCGGAGTTTTAACAGTTTTAGGTTTGGTCTTTTTGATTTTTGTCATACTTTTAATGCATTTTGTGCAAATTCTAAGCTTAAGGCCGTCAATTTTTTTGGTTTGAAGATTGACTTTTTGGATTTTGGTTTGTTTCGCCCGGTTGTACTGTCCTCTTAGTTTATTTACATATTTGGCCTTGTTATAGGTTTTGTTACAAACATCACAAGAATTAGCCATAACTATAAAATTGAAAAATTTATAAATTTAAACTATACTCATAGATATTAACTAATTAATCTAAAAAGTCAATGGATTTAAGCTTTTTATCAAGGATAATCGGATTTATAATTGCTTTAACCGTTCATGAATTTGCCCATGCTTTGATAGCTTTTAAATTGGGTGATCCAACCGCTAAATACAAGGGACGGCTTACCCTTAATCCGATTAAACACATTGATCCCTTTGGAACGGTTCTTCTTCCGATAGCTTTAAGTATCTCCAGCCCCTACACTTTTGGTTACGCCAAACCGGTGCCTATAAACCCCTATAATCTTAAAGGAAGACACAGTGAAATCTGGGTCAGTCTAGCCGGACCGTTTTCCAATTTTATCGTGGCTTTTTTAACGATTCTATTTTATAAATTAACTCCTGACACCGTAACCGCTAATTGGTCCAAGGATTTTATCGATTTGATCATGATTATCTTTTATACCAATATTGCCATTGGGGTATTTAACTTAATTCCGGTCGCTCCGTTGGACGGTTCCAAAATTTTAATGAGCCTCCTGCCTTATTCCCTGCACAGGGTTAAGGAATTTATTCAAAATTACAGTCTTTTTATCCTTATTTTTATCATTCTTTTCGGCAGAGGTTTTTTAAGCGCTTTGATAATTTTAGTCGCTCAAATAATAACCGGGCTGGTTTTTTGGCTGACAAGCTTTCTCTAATTAATATCTTCGGTCAAAGCCGGAATCTGGTATCTCTTTAGTTCAAGCAGGATCGAATTTCTCTCTGAATCCTCGCAAATGGATTTAATTAAGCCTATTTTTTGAGAAAACCAAAGATCGCAGTATAAAATTTCGTCTTCTCTTAATTTGGCCGAATTTTTATCGTTGACCAAAGCTTCTACCAGCTCGGTCAGTCTGTCGGTTAAGATTAAGTCGGAATTGGTGGAGGAAAAATCGGGATTACTGGTCAATAACTCCTGTTTTATAGCCGCATTAAGTTCATAATCGGCTGTTTTTCTAATTATCTTTAGTTTAAGTTTTCTGGCCCAGATTCGGCCGAAAAATAATTCGATTTCCTCTTCACCCATATTTTGAAACTGTATTTCTTCATTTTCAAGATAAAGGCTATTGGATATCTGGAAGTCTTTGGGAATAAAATAGGTCCTGCTATACATTTCCCAGCCCGGACTTTTACTCAGATTAGCAGGCATAAAAATTCCTTCCGTGTTTAATACTTTCGAGTCATTAAGATATTTCATTGTACCGAACAAAAAAAAGAGATCTTTAATCAAGATACCTCTTTGATCGCAAATCAGGTTGTAGGTTTTCAATATTTGATCTCTCCATAAATATTCGAAGCTGGCTGCTTCGTTATTATCCCTCCACGGCACCAGAAATTTAACGGTTTCATTTCGATTAACATCATAGTTATAATAAACGTCATATTCCCATAAGGCTCCGTTAACCATTGGAAAATATTGATTTTTACAAAAAGAAGGGTAATCGCTTGTTTCTATTTCCTCTAATTTTTTCATTTCTTCGGCCTTTGATTTTACGTAATCCAAATCCTTTTTTTCTGAATCAAAGATCTCATTTAAATCAATTACTCTAAAGTAGATTAAAGCAATTACTATTATATAAATAAATAATAATTTTCTCATTTCTGTTTTTTGTTTTAATTAAAATAATCTGGGAACGGCGAGACCTTCTTTGATTTTTTTGGGATTATCTTTATCGATTCTTAAAGAAGCCACTTCTATAAAAAATAACATATGAAAAGAATAGATAAAAGCTGCTACAATAGATTTTGTTAACAAAATAAGAGCCAGGCTAGCGATTTGGGAAAAACAGCTTGTCGATAAAAGGGGTTCAAACAAATAAAGTTTCAACAATCCCAAAGTCACAATAGTAAAATAGGCAATAATCAAACTCAAAAACAGTAGACAGAGAGTGAGAACAAAACCGAGGCTAAAAGCTGCCGTTATAATTAAGATGTTTTTTCTCATCAATTCAACGGCTACGTTAAAAGAATCCCTGAAGTGGAAATCAGCCAAGACTAAATATATTTTAGCGAAGTAAAACAATATATTCAAAAAAAGAGTGATGATAAGAAACAGGCTAAGTCCCAAAAGAAAGAGAAAGACACCCAGAGAAGACAAAAAATAGTCCGTGTTTCCAATTGTTTTGGCGATATGCAGACAAATGTAGAGAATAAAGAAAGCTAAAATGTTTGAACTAAATTGAATTAGATTGGTCAAAAAGATTCGCGAGAGTTTGTTTTTAGCTGTTTTGATAATCTCTTTGGCTTCTATTTTTAAATTTAAAATCGCCTTATGAAAGGTGAGATTAATCAGGATAAAACCGCAGGAGCCTATAAGAATAAAGATAAAAAAAACCGCTGCGAAATAAGAATAGTTATCCAAAAGAAAATTATCGGAATAAACGAAATAAAGCCATTCCAGACCGGAGCCCAAAAACCAAAAGCTTGAAATTAGGGCAAAAATAAAAATATAAACTGAAGAAAAAGGAAGCTTAAAAGATTTCTTCAAGATACCAACTAAATCAACAATCCCATTATCTTCGTCCCTCTTTTGATTGTTGTTTTTCATTACTGCTGATTAATACTACCTTATTTTTTTGATTTTTTAAGCTTTTTTTTAGTGGTTTCACTGTTCTTTTTAATTTTTGCTTCTTTTTTAGCTTCGCTGTCTTTATTTTTGATTCCCATTATCTTTTCAAATTCCTCCTTTTCAATGGTCTCTTTTTTAAGCAGTCTTTGAGCGATTTCATTCAGTTTGTCCTTTTTTTCTTCTAAAA
>WJJX01000007.1 GCA_014729445.1 Candidatus Moraniibacteriota bacterium
AGATTATGCTCTTCTCCTCCCCCCACTCTGACTTGCCAGGCTTCCAAATCGTCCAAAACCGTTCTAACCTCTTCAAAAGGATTTTGATTAAACAAATGAAGAGTTGTCAACATTTTTCCTTTATTGGCAAGCTTTTTGAATCTTGGCAAGTCTTTAGTCGCCGGAATCCGGGGAAAACCAAGCTCCAACTGTTCCGCGTATCTTTTTCGAAATTTAGGACTAAAGAAAATAGCATAAATATAATAGAAAATATCCAAAAAACCAAAATTATTAATCAGATCGCCGCCCTCTTTTTCGACGTATTTTATTTTCAACTTTTTCTCTAAAATATTAATAAAAAGAGGATTTATATTAACCTTTCTTCCGATTCTTTTATCCCCCTCTATATAAGAATCCATAGATTCAATAATCAAAGGAAATCTAAATTTGATCTTGTCGATCAAATCTCTATACAGATAATTGTCATTTTTATTGGAAGAGCAGATTACATAACTGAAATCCAAACTGTTTTCAATAACCGCTAAATTAAAACTTATATTAGAAAATTCAATTTGATCGACACTCTCATCTCCATAATTGGGCAATATATCGGAAATATCCCAATAATTTATATATTCCTCGGCGGCTTCCAAATTTTTCTTTACAAAAAACCAATAGGGCTCAACCGGTCTAAGAACTTTCCATTTGGTTTTATCTATCCCACCCTCTTCCTTCAAGACTTTCAATTTATCTTCCCTTCTGCCCCAGAGATTCTTATATTTTATCACTTCACTGTTTTCTTGGCTTTTATCTTTAATAAGAATTAGCAATTTTAAATCCTCTTCCAAATCTAAGATATTTTCATCCTCTCTTGAGGAGCCGCTTGGATTTTTTTTCTTTCCGCCTCTTAAATTATACAAATAAATCTGTTCAAAATCTTCCAAAAATTCTTTTCTTTTGATATTTTTTTCATTTGAATCAATAAAATCATCATCGGTAAGAAAGATAAAAACTCCTCTTTCATAAACGGTTAACTTCCACTTGACAAATTTTAAAAAAGAATCGAATCTTTGGTTAAAGGCCAAACCGCAAACCAAGAGCGCCTTTTCCTCTCCGGACTCCTCATCTTTTTGCTTATCCTCTTGATAGGCGAAAAATTCACTGTGCAATCTGTTCTTTATAGAGTTATTGAACTCTGAATAAAATTTTTTATTCGCAATCTCCTGACCCAAAACTCCGTATTTATTCTTATACCCATTAAAAATCCTTTCAATAATTTGCTCCAGGAAAAAAGCCTCGCGTCCGGAAAAATCAAAAAACAAAAAATTATCAGCCAAAAAACCTTTATCCAAATTAAATTTTTTTTCCAAAATATCAAGCAGGCTGTTAACGGAATAATCAATCACCTCCTTAGGCAGTTTCAACTCCTTCTGTTTTGGTCTTTCAGCTTTTGAATTACTTATTTCTTTTTCAACAATCTGTTTGGTTATTTTACTTTTGGAGGGAACAATTTCACTATTCATTTGTAGGTCTTTAAAAAAAACTAGTTCAAATTAAGTTATCAAATTATTCTAAAAAAGCAAAATAAACAAAACCCAACCAAAATCTTCAATAAAGTTCCAAACAAAAATTATACTCGCAAGACTTTCCCAGGTTATAAGGGATTATAAAAACAACACCTCCTTATAATTAAAATACCGGAATTTCATTTACCAATAACAAATAAAATTGTATAATTCTAACAAAATTAAAATTATATTGAGTTAATCTAAAATGAATTTACTATATTTAAAATTTTATTGTAAATAAAAACAAAAACAAATGCCCATCGAACAAATAGCCATCATTGTTGTCCTTTATATATTAACTTTAATTCTCCCGACCTGTTTTTGGTTTTTATTTTTCGCCTATCAAGACAGAAAGGAGCCGGAGCCCAAAAGTCTTATCGCCTACCTTTTTTTATGGGGAATTTTAACTGGCTTTATCGCCATTATAATCAATCGATTAATCGAATATTATCTGTTTAATTCCGATATAAACTCCGCCCATCAATATCTGTTCGAACAGGATCAGAATATCAGCGCCCGACAATTTATAACTTTTCTTGCCGTCACTTCATTATTTGAAGAGTTTGTCAAACTGCTGGCAATTCTTTATTTTACTTACAAAAATAAATACTTCACTCAAATTATTGACGGCGTAATTTATGCCACCACCATCGCGCTTGGCTTTTCTTTTTTTGAGAACAGCATCTATTTTTTCGAATTCAGTCAATATTTATCCTACAAAGAATTCTTCATAACTTCAGCTTTAAGAGGAATAGCTTCCGTTCTTCTACATCTCTCCGCAACCGGAATTATAGGCTATTTTATCGGCCTTATGAAATTCAAAAACAAAAACAAACCGCTTTATCTAGCGATCGGACTCATTTGCGGTATGCTGCTGCACATCTTTTTTAATTTGTTCATCCAACTTAAATATCCTCTAAATTCAATCTCCTTCACCTTACTGGCTCTCTGCTTTCTGCTCTTATTTATTAGCATTCAGCGGAAAAAAGCGTTAAAAATCTGGAATTAATCCTCCTCTCTTTCGGCCATCTTCCTGGTTATTAAGTATATAAGTACAATAGTCGTTCCCACAGTTAATAAGACAAACAGCTTTCCCAATAAACTGTTTGGCCATAAAACGGAAGCAACTATACTTTTAGGTTCGTAAACCTGCATTCCCGACATCCCATCATCTTCCTCTAAATCCTGCTCTTCCTGCTCTTCCTGCTCCTCTTCAGCCTCTTCTTCCTCCCTTGCCTCATCAGTATCTTCATCTTCAATAGACTCAATTAAATCATCTATATTTATATCATCAGCCTCCTCGCTCTCCTCTTCTTCCTGCGAAGCGCTGTCCACAGAAACAATATCGGCGGCAGAATCCGAACCGGAATAATCCGACTGATAATCATAATTATTTTCATCTTCTCCTTCATCCTTCTCCTCATCTTCATCCTCCTTTTCAAGATAAATATGGTTGACCGCTATCCCGGAAATACTGCCATCCGAGTCCTTGAACTTGACATAAACCGCTTTAAGATCGTTTCTATCGCCGCTCAAATTCCATTCCTTGCTTGAGGCAAAATCCTCCCAATCGGCATGCTCAAAATCCGACTCATTGGAAATCATCATAGCGACAGTTTTTGAATTAAAAGGATATAAATCCAATTTTACCTTTCGATCATCGGTTTTATAATCGCCTTGGTTAATCTCCAAAAGAGGCTCTTTGGTAAAACCGACCACATCCTCCCAATAAACAACCATCTCGTCATAAGCCGAATTACCGGCCAAATCGACCGCCGTTAAACGAAGAACATAAGTTCCTTGAGCATCGGTTGAAATCATAGTATCCTCGGTCATCGCTGAACTGAAATTGACATTTCCGGGACCGGAAATCTTGGACCATTGATACCCGGCAATACCGGAATCAAGATCGACTACCGTTGCGTTTTGTTGAAATATCTGAAGACCGTATTTACTGGTTCCGGCTTCAACCTCGGGAGGCACAACATCGACAATCAGCTCACCCAAAGTTCCGTCAACTCCTAAATTCCCGCTTAAGCCTTCGGCCTTAGCTGTAACATCATAAATCCCGTTTTCTAACTCCTCGACCATATTATCTTCCAAAACCCAGCTCCCGTCACCCTTATTAACCGCCGAATATTCTTTTTCGTTAACGATTATTGTAACTTTTGCCGTTACTTTATCGATTTTGCCGGTTAATCTGGGAGTCGTATCGTTGGTAACAAGCTTATCAACAGTCACCTCCGGAGGCGTTGTGTCCCAGTTGAAGACTAACTCGTCATAAGCCGAATTGCCGGCCTTATCATAAACGGTCAAACGAAGTGTGTAATCACCGTTCATATCAGCTGTAACGGTGGTATCTTCCTGATCAGCTGATCCAAAAAACACCAGGCCCGGACCATCAATCAGAGTCCATTCATAAGAATCAATTCCGGAATGCGAATCGACGGTATGGGCGTCGATTAAAAATTCACCGTCCGAGGAAAAATCCTCCCCCACATTCACATAAGGCGCGTAAGCGTCGGCAACAAATTTACAAGCTTCCGCTTTGTTCGTTCGATTTTCTCTTGGATTAAACGAATTGGAAGCTATCAAGTTGCCAGCCGCATCGTAAGCTTCAATATAATAAGTAAAAATATTATTGCTGACCGCTCCCGTCTCCAGTTGCCAGATATTTTGACTCTCATCAAAAGTGACTCTTGAATGAGTATAATCCTTCGATTTGTCAACCAATACCGTATCGATTCCATAGTCTTTCCACTGCGAACCGTCCCAAATAAATTCCCGGCCGACATACTTAGAGGCAAATTCGATATCGCTGAATTTAATTTTCCACTCAGCCTGATCATTGTAAGGCGGATTATAAGAAACATCATTCGTATTCAAATTGCAAATTCCAATATTATCTCCTCCCTCGTCCCCTGACTCAAAACCCATTTCTACTTTGTCTTTGTCACTGTCCGAGGACCAATCAAGTGAAATTTCATCCAAAGAAACATTGCCGGCCAAATCCTTCACCTCCAAAGCGATCACATACTGACCTTTTTGCGTAGCCTCAATCCGGGTGTCTTCCTCATTTGGTGTAGCAAAAATAACCGTGCCCGGCCCCGAAACTTTATACCAGCGGTAATAATCAATTCCGGAAAAACTTTCAACTACCTCGGCGTCTTGATCAAAAGCCGAATCAGTGACTTGGTTGGGACCGGCATCCACAAAAGGTTCCTGCTCATCATAATAAACCTTGGCCCCCAAACTCCAATCCGAAACCGGTTCTCCCTCGTCATATTTACCGTTTGCTTCATTAATATCGTAAAAAGCCCGAACATAAAAAGTATATTCGCCTCGTCCATCCTCCAGCAAACTCCAATTGGAAAAATACTCATTTTCAAAGGAATCATCTAAATTATCCCTAATATCCGCCAAATTATCCAAATCCGTTAAATAATATTTTTTACCCCCGCCAAGAACATATTTAACATGATCCGGAGTTTTAACCCCGACTATGTATCTGGCATTCGCAATGCTAGACCAATTTAAACCAACATAATTTTTGTTGATAAAGATCTCTTCCAAAGAAAAATCATAATTATAAGGGCTTTGATTTATCGAATCGGCCATACCCTCGACGTTCAAACCCGAAACCACCGGCGAAGCTATTGTATCCCCCGCGGGATTGACCGAAAAATTATTCGAAAAAGCCTCCTTGTCGGAATTTCCCGCACTATCAGTAATCAAAACCTTCCAAGTTGCAAAATCAACCCCCAAAGTTCCGATATTCTGTTTCGCTTCATAAATTCCATCCGATTCCTTGTTTAATTCAATCTCGCCTATTTGATTGTCCGTATTATATTCGTAGATCTTAACTTTCACAGGCTCCTCAATCTCGGATAAGCCATCCTCGGCCTCGACCCTGAAAAAAACCTCCTCATTGTCGACAACCTGACTGGTAAAATTTCGCGAACCATCCAGCATCGAAGCTTCCTTGACGTAAGGAGCGGTTACATCTAAAGAATAAGTGCAATTATTCTCCCAATTTTCCTGATCCAATTTGGTTTCCCCGATTTTTAACCCGTTTCGGTAAGCGACAATTTTATTGGTATAAACTCCCTCGTTATTTAAAGTAAAGCTAACATATCGGAAAATATCATCGCTTAAATCATCAACCGTATCATTATCATCAATTTCAGTAAAAGCATTAGCGCCAAACTGCTGATTTTTCGCCGGAATCTTAAACCAGGTGTCCTCGTTATCAATCTCTTGACCGGTCAAAGGCACGAAGCTATCTCCCTCTTCAATCAAAGTCAAAATCCTATATTCATCGGCATGCGGAACATGAGTAAATTCAACCACCTCTTGAATGAAACCGTCCTCCCGCTTGATTCTTGAATTTGTATCAAAACCACATTGTTTCTCCTTATCCAACCCGCCCTCATTGTCGTTTGTTTCGCTCTTTTCATACGCATAATCCAAAACCACCATACTCTCATCGATTCCATAATCTATCAAGTCAAACGGTGAAGCTTCATTCAAAGCCTGATCCATTGAATCATAACAAACACCGTTCTTTTCATTCGTCTCTTCCTTGGTTGTTAGACAATAACCCTCCTCCCAGACATTCCAATCGATTTCCGGCGCCACCAAAAAACCGGTAAAGTGATCCAATCCCGAAACTTCAATGAAATTTTGATCCTTATTTAAATTGATATTGTAATCGACACTTTTTATCATCGAAAAATCATCCTTGGAAAAATCGCCGCCCGGTTCGCCTTCTTGAAAATAAATCTTCAATTGATCCAAATCAAAAGCGTTTTTATCGTCTGTCTTATCATCATTATCTAAATCCCTGAAAGGCAGTCTCAAGGAATACTCGAAACTTGAATCCGGCATATCGGTTGTAATTTCGTAAAATTTATAACCGTAAAATCGAAGCTTATTATTCAATTCATGCTCTTTTACTTTAATTGCCTGCGGTTTTTCCAATCTCTCAAATTTTACAAAAAATTCTACTCCCTCTCTCAAATAATACTCCTTGTCGATTGAAACCGGTTCTTTTGTTAAATAACCATCAGCATCGTTCCCTTCCCAAATCGAATCGCCTCCATATAGAGCAGGCCCGTCATTATTAAATACCTTATGCAAAAAATCTGCCTCTACCCTGCTTAAAGAAAAATTAAAAAAAGTTAAAAAAAACAATATCAAAAAACCGCCAATAAAATATTTTATCTTTTTGTTTCTAAAAATATTTTTCATTTTTATTTGAAAATTTATTTTAATTTTATCCTAAATAAGCTTGAATTAAAGCTCATTTCACGGTAAGTTCTATACTTGTTTCAGTATAGCAGATCCTAAAAGGCAATTCAATGTCATACCAACACCCGCACTCTGCTTTGCAAAATATTAAAACTCTTAACACTCAAATCTTCTGTCTTCGCGCTACGGAAAAACAGAAGGGTTTGGACCAGGGTTTATTTCTCTTTTGCCAAATCCTCACCTCTAAAACAAGCTAAAGTCAAAAAATATTCAAAAATTTCTCCCAGAGAACCAGAAAACTGTTTTTAAATTTGGAAAAATCCCTCACTGTTACGAATAACATTAACAATAAAAGCAAATACATGCCTATCGTATGCAGACCCAGTTCAAATTTAGGAGAGACCGGTCTGCCTTTTATTTTTTCAAAAATTAAGAACAAAATTCTACCTCCATCCAACGCCGGGATTGGTAAAATATTAATAATTGCCAAATTTATCGACAAAATGGCCGCAAATCTAATCAAATAAGCCAGCCCCATTTCCGTAAATTGATTGGTAAAAACCACAATTCCAATCGGACCCGAAACCTCCTTAATCTTATCCGCCTTCCCCTGAAACAGTTCCATAAACATCTGACCAAAGACCTCAATCATTCTATAAGTCACAGTAAACATCGATCCAAATCCCATAAAGATAGCCTTGTGAAGAGGGTAAGAAACAATGCCGATTTTATCAAAACCAATCCCCAGAGAACCTTCGTTCTCTTTGTATTCCGTTCTGGGCGTCCCTTTCAATCGATAAATATCATCCCCTCTGATAACCTCTACCAGAATTTCGCGTCCTTGATTTTGACTGATAAAATTATGAACCTGATCGGTTTCTTCGATATCGACCGCCTGCCCGTCGATCGACAATTTCAAAATTTCATCCCCCGGTTTAAGCCCCATTTCTTTGGCCGGAGAATCAGCCACAACCTCCAAAATTTGAATCTTGACATCTTTATAATTAAAACCCGTGTTTTCCATGACCGGTTCGGGTGTTCCGATAAAAAACCCCAAACTAAAAATCACCCCGGCGATATAAAAATTCATAAAAACTCCGGCGACTAAAATCAAAATTCTCTGCCAAACCGGCTTATGAGAAAAATTTTCACTGTTTTTAACCCGCTTTTTTGTTTTTTTGGCGACTTGCTCCTTATCCTCGCCATCCTCGCCCAAAATTTTCACAAAACCGCCCAAAGGAATCAAATTTAAAGAATAAATAGTGTTTTTTCTTTTAACCTGTTTTGCGCCTTTGATCATTTCCCAGCTTTTCTTTTTTTCATTATAAACCCAGCCGACAATGCGAGGCGGAAAACCAAAACCGAACTCCTCGGCCTTGACCCCGAAAAGCTTGGCAACTAAAAAATGCCCTAATTCATGGACAAAAACCAAAAATCCTAAAATCAACAAAACCACCAAAATAGCCAATAGCATAAAATTCTAAATTAATTTATTCAAAAACAGACTAAATTGTTCTTATCTCATTTTCTTTATTTTCCCTAATTTGATCTATTTTTTGATTATATTTATCCACCCTCTTTTGGACCTCTTCCTTTTTGGAAAAAAACTCATCTTCAGAAAGCTTGCTCTCTTTCTTCTGAGCTGACAAATCGTCAAGTTTCTCTTCTCTGATTTGTCGAATCTTGACTCTAGCCTCCTCGGCTTTTGCGCCCACCAGCTTCACCAAGTCTTCCCTTCGCTCCTCGGTCATTGGAGGCATGTTCAAAATAACGGCCTCCCCGTTATTATTCGGGTTTAAATTCAAATCCGATTCATTAATCGCCTTTTCGATATTAACCAAATCATCCTTATTCCAGGGAGAAATCAAAATGGTCCTTGAATCGGGCAGACTGATTTGAGCAATTTGCTTCACTTTCGACTTTGAACCATAATAATCAACCTCCAAGTTTTCCACTAATCCTGCGCTGGCTCGACCAATTCTTATTCCGGCTAATTCCTCTTTAAAATAATCAACCACCTCGTCTAATTGTTTTTTTAATCTATCCATAACGAAATTTAAAAATAACCAAAACTCAAAAAAATACTCCTTTTATAATAAAACTTCATCAGCTAAAATGCAACCTGTCTCCTGATTTAATAACACGCGTGGAAATCGGGATTAATAAGACAAATCCTTTTAATGCTCAAATAAACTAAAAAACCTAACCTGGGCTGGCCAAAATATAGATAGATTTAGATTTAAATCCAGTCCTTAATTTCTAATCAGTTAAAACACAGTCCCACTCAAATCCGCCATATTCACCTAAACTTTCGTTAAAAATCACATTATCCGCTTCGTAATATTCTTTACAGAGTTCGCCTTCATATTCCTCCAGAAAACCGAAAACTTCATAAGGAGGATCTTTTCTTAAATATTGCCGCTTCATTATATCTCCGCAATTACCGGGTACCGGCTGCTCGGTCCAAAAAGC
>WJJX01000084.1 GCA_014729445.1 Candidatus Moraniibacteriota bacterium
ATGGTGGAGTTAATAGAATACGCCACTGCATTATCCGAGGAGGATCCTAGTCAGGCGTTTGAGGATGTTTTAAATTCGATTTTAGCCAATCAGGAAATAAGTGATACCTTTAAGGATTTTATAAATTTTCTGCTGGGTCTTTTTAATTCCGAAGATCCAGAGGATTTGGAGGAGTTGAAGGATATTTTGGGAGACAGTTATGATCTGGATACCGGGCAAATCGCCGATTTGGAGGGAGCGATAGATGAAATTTGGGATAGGCTCCCCATGGGTTCCGGCGGACAAATCGATCCGGATGATATCGAATCCATATTTGACGCCGTGGGCGGTATTGGTGATATAGGAGGCAATCCCGGAGGGCCGGGCGGTTCAGGCGAGATGGGTTCCGAAGGCGGTCCTTTTGGAAGCGGGGGTAATGCTGTTTCCAATGGCGGGGCCTTGAGTTCGAACGGCGGACTGGATTTGGGTCCTAGGGGAACCGGAGATGATGCTTTGCTGGATGGATCTTCAGTTTACCGACATTTCGGGGATTCGGAAAACGCTCAAAATAACGAGGATGATAAGCAGTATAAATTGTGGTATATGGCAAACGATGGACTGCATTGGAGAAATTATAGGGCCGATTCCGATGACGGAACCAGTTTTGAAAAGATTCAAAATGAGACGCCGGACGAAGGAGAAAATACCGAAGGAAGATTGGCCCTGGAGAAAGAAATCTATGATGTTTTGGTGGGAGGCCCTGGAGTAATTTATGACGGGGGTGAATATAAGCAATGGTATGCCGAACAATCTCCGGCAAGAGACGAGGGGGATGATACGGATGGAGGAGAAGAAAAACATTGGAGAATTTTTTACGCCACTTCTTCGGACGGTTTGGATTGGAATAAGGAAACCGCCGAACCGGTGATTGATATTGAAATAGATTCGGATTCGGCTACCGGGAATACAGTTTTTGTTGATCAGCCTTCGGTGATCAGGGAGAGAATTGTCGAGCCGCTTAGTGGCCAGGAGATGAATGAAGGTTTTCCTTATCATATGTTTTATGCGGCCCATGATGGAATCCAATGGGATATTTATTATACCAGTTCGATGGATGGAAAAAGTTGGATGGAGCCGTTTGCGATATTGGAAGCCGGAAGCGGCATGCTAAATTCCCTAAATCAGCTTCAAAGTCCGACAGTTGTTATTGATTATTATAAGTTCAGATTGGAATATCCTCCTATTTGTATCGGATTTCCGATTTATTATATGCATTATGCCGGCAACGACGGGTTGGGTTGGGATGTTTATCGGGCGATGACTTTTGGTTCGCCCATGGGTCCCTGGATCAGCCTGCCTTTTCCGATTTTAATGCCCAGTTTTTCAGTAGACGCGCTGGATGTGGCCGGCGCCGGACATCCGACAGTCACTTTGTATAATGAGGATGATGATGATTGTTACGAAGGAACGAACAATTTTGAAATGTGGTATACTGGTTACGACGGTGTCAATCGAAGAATTCTTAAGGCAACGGCGACTGGCTACGGCCCTTTTATGAAAGAGGGCGGCGGCGGTTTTGGCGGATTTACCGCTTCGGTTGATTTTTGGAACGGGAATTTTGTTATGAGAAATCCATACTAAGTTAAGCTTATTATGTTTGAGCCAATTGAAATAACCAATTCTACGGAGGCTTTCGGGATGATTTTGGGTTGGGGGGGAGGCGCCGGCGGTTTTTGCGCTCTGGTTATGTTTTTATACGGGGGATTGGATTATTATCTGGCCGGCGGTGATCACGTAAAAAGAACCAAGGCCCTTAATTATATTTTTCCGTCTATTGGAATTTTTATATTTTCCGTTATTATTAGTTTGATTGGATTTGTAATTTTACTCAAGATGGGAGGTTAATATTTAACTATAAACTATGATCAAAAAAGCCATTGTATTAGTGGCCGGTTATGGAACGAGGTTTTTGCCGGCAACAAAAAATATGCCCAAGGAAATGTTACCGGTAGTGGATAAGCCGGTTATTCAGTATTTAGTTGAGGAGGCGGTAGCGGCGGGGATTGAGGAAATAATTTTTGTTACCGGTCGCGGTAAAAGATCGATCGAGGATCACTTTGATAAGTCTTTTGAGTTGGAGCACAATTTGGTAGAGAAAAACAAAAAGGTGATGCTTGAAGATGTTAGAAAGATTTCTCATTTGGCTAAATTTGCTTATGTGCGTCAGCCTGAGCCAAAGGGCGACGGAGACGCTCTCTTAAGAGCCAGACATTTGATCGGCGACGAACCGGTCGCGGTTTTGTTCGGCGATGATATTATAGACTCCGAGATTCCGGCTCTGAAACAGCTGATGAAAGTTTATGAAAAATATCAGGATCCGGTTATTTGTTTGGAAAAAGTGCCTAGAGAAAATGTGTCTTCTTATGGGATTATAGATGGAGTAGAGGTTTCCGACAGAGTATATGAAATAAAAAATTTTGTTGAGAAGCCTTCGGTTGAAGAAGCGCCTTCTAATCTGGCTGTGGTAGGCAAATATATCATAACGCCGGAAGTTTTTAAAGCGATTGAACAGGGCGGATTTTCAAAAGACGGAGAGATGAGGCTGGCTGACGGTTTTATTAAATTGTTGGAGCAGAAGCCTGTTTATGGTTGCGTTTTCGAAGGTAAACGTTTTGACTGTGGAAGCAAGATCGGCTTTTTGAAGGCGACGGTAGAATTCGGTTTAAAACATGAACAGACCAAAGACGAATTCAATAAGTTTTTGCTTGATAAATTAGCTAATTCTAAGAAGATTTCATGACGTTTGTTTCCGGTAAAGGAAAAAAACAGATTCGGCAATTGGATAAATTTGAAATTATTTACGAAAATTCAGATTTTTTGATAATAAATAAAAAGGCCGGTTTGTTGGTTCATCCGGATGGAGCAAAAACACAACAAACTTTAAGCGGTGAATTGGCCTTGATCAGGCCCGAGATCAAACAGGCTGGGGAGTCGGAATTAAGACCGGGAATAGTCCACCGATTGGATAGAGAAACCGCCGGTTTGATGTTGGTTGTAAAAAATCAGCAGGCTTTTGTTTATTATAAGAATTTATTTTTGACAAGAAAAATCGAAAAAAGTTATTGCTGTTTGATTCACGGCTGGCTTAAAAATGAAAAAGCAAAGATAGATTTGCCTGTAGGCCGGTCCTTAAAAAATACGGCTGTTAGGACGACGTCCCCGTATTCCAAGGACAGAAAAGAGGCTTTAACAGAATATGAAATCTTAAAGCGTTTTAAATTTGAACAAACAAAAAATCGGATTTTTTATTACAGTTTGCTTGGAGTTAAACTGAAAACCGGGAGGACTCACCAAATTAGAGTACACATGAAAAGTCTTGGTCATCCGATTGTGGGGGATAAGGTTTATAAATTTAAAAGGCAGTTTGTCCCCTTTGATTTTGACCGCCTTTTCTTGATTTCTAAGCAGCTTAAATTTGAAGGCAGGGATAAAAAGAGCTATAATTTTGAAGTGAAACTGCCGGCGGATTACAGCAATTTCCTAAAGAAGTTCGAACAAGTTTAATCAGCTTTAATCTATTTTGCCGTCAGCAGCATTTGGAATTTAGACAGTTGTAGTTATTCTTCATTATTTTTGTTAATAAATAAAAAATCAAATGAAAACTTTTTTAATTTCCGTTCTGGTTTTATTAGCTTCGGCTTCCAATTTCAGCCTGGTTGAAGAGCAGCTTGTTGTCAGTGAAGAGGCCAAAAAGATTCAGGTTTTAGTTAAGGAAGTAGAAAGAGCGGTGAATGAAGCGGATGCCCAAAAAATGATTGATTTAACCAGCAGGGAGGCTGCAAATAATTTGAAGGAAAATTTAGTGAAAGCCTTGTATGGAACCCGGCTTGAATTTAAGCTGGAAATCGATTCCGATACTTTTAAGGCGGTTAACGAGGAAAAGGTTGAAGTCAAAGGGAGTTTTAATGTTAAAGGCTTGGATTATGAAAAGAAAAATGTTGAGACTTTTTTTGTATTCGGCAAGGACGGGGAAAAATGGAAAATTGTAGACACCGATTTTCATGAAAAGATGAGAGAGAAGAATTATTTGTTCCTTGCTTTGAAATATTTTATTCCGATTTTCATCTTGAGCACCATTTTGTTCGGTTTTTGGGCTTTGATTTTGTATGACGTTGTAAAAGAGCCTTTAAAG
>WJJX01000085.1 GCA_014729445.1 Candidatus Moraniibacteriota bacterium
AAATAATAACCAAAAAAGAAAAAAATATTTCAGAAATTAGAGATCCTAACCTTGAGGATCTGGTTAATTTGGTTTCCACCAAAGAACCTTTTCAAGTCGGTAAGGGAGCCAAAAAAATCATCATGCTCGATTGCGGAACAAAATTTAACATCATCCACGAATTTTTAAAACAAGACGTAACCTTAAAAGTTGTACCGCATAATTATAATTTTAAAAAAGAAAAATTTGACGGAATTTTTATATCAAACGGTCCGGGAGATCCCGAAATTAACAAAGAAACCATTAGAAACATCAAATGGGCGATTCGAAAAAGAAAACCGATTTTTGGAATTTGTTTAGGCAATCAAATTCTTGCCTTAGCCGCCGGCGCTAAAACCTACAAATTAAAGTACGGTCATCGAAGTCAGAATCAGCCTTGCTATGGAATTGGCACCGATCGCTGCTACTTAACCAGTCAAAATCACGGATTTGCCGTTGATTCAAAAAGTCTGCCCAAAAAATGGAAAGTATGGTTTGAAAATGCCAATGACGGAACGGTTGAAGGCATTATTCACGAAAGTCGAAAATTTTTCAGCGTGCAGTTTCATCCGGAAGCCACACCGGGTCCCGAAGATACCAATTGGTTGTTTAAAAAGTTCATTGATTCAATTTAGTAGCAATAATTAATTTAAAAATGAAACATAAATTTAAAAAAATATTAATTTTAGGCTCGGGCGGATTAAAAATTGGTCAAGCGGGGGAATTTGACTATTCGGGCAGTCAAGCCATTAAAGCTTTTAAAGAGGAAGGAATTGAAACAATCTTGATAAACCCGAATATTGCGACAATTCAAACCGATAAAGGCCTGGCTGATAAAGTTTATTTTCTCTCGGTAAAACCCGAATTTGTAAAAAAAGTCATTAAAAAGGAAAAACCGAATGCCATTGCGCTTTCCTTTGGCGGGCAAACCGCTTTAAATTGCGGGATCAAACTGTATGATCAAGGAATTTTAAATAAATACGAGGTCAAAGTTTTGGGAACACCGATAAGCACTATCAAAAAAACTGAAGATAGAGATTTGTTTGTCAAAGAATTAAATAAAATAAAAGTTAAAACCCCCAAAAGTGTCGCGGTAAAAAATAAAAAAGAGGCTTACAAAGCGTTAAAAAAAATCGGCTACCCCATAATAGTTCGAGCCGCCTACACTCTGGGCGGTCAAGGTTCCGGTTTTGTAAAAAACGATCAAGAACTTGAAGATACTTTAAACAAAGCCTTTAGTTATTCAAAACAAGTTTTAATCGAAGAATCATTAAAAGGCTGGAAAGAGGTTGAATACGAAGTCGTCAGAGACGCTTATGACAACTGCGTTACGGTTTGTAACATGGAAAATTTTGATCCGCTTGGCATTCATACCGGCGAATCCATTGTGGTTGCTCCAAGTCAAACTTTGGATAATCGAGAGTATCATTTTTTAAGAAGCTTGGCGATTAAAACTATTAAACATTTGAAAATTGTCGGAGAATGCAACATTCAATATGCGCTAGATCCAAAAACTCTTGATTATAGAGTAATCGAAGTAAACGCTCGATTAAGTCGTTCTTCGGCGTTGGCTTCCAAAGCGACCGGCTACCCTTTAGCCTACATCGCCGCCAAACTCGCCCTAAATCAAAAACTTTACGAAATTAAAAACGCCATTACAAAAGTAACAACCGCCTGTTTTGAACCGGCTTTGGATTATTTGGTTTTAAAGTT
The DNA here is from genome assembly GCA_014729445.1 of Candidatus Moraniibacteriota bacterium. Taxonomy (GTDB): domain Bacteria; phylum Patescibacteriota; class Minisyncoccia; order CAIUEV01; family JAHKAQ01; genus WJJX01. The sequence goes on from WJJX01000085.1 coordinate 1,732, forward strand.
TCCAAGATGGGATTTAAACAAATTTAGAAAAGTTAGCGAACAGATTGGTTCGGAAATGAAATCGGTCGGAGAGGTTATGGCTATTGGTCGAAATTTTCAAGAAATCATGCAAAAAGCCATTCGAATGCTGCAAACCGGCTCTTATGGCTTTACCGATTGGAGTTTTGAATTTTCAGACATTAAAAAGGAATTAAAAGAGCCGACTCCGAGAAGAATTTTTGCGATCGCGGCCGCTCTCGAATCGGGCATGTCGGTAAAAGAGATTGCCGAATTAAGCCAAATCGATCCATGGTTTTTGTTTAAATTAAAAGAAATAACCGATCACAGAATAAAAATAAAAAAATTGAAAAATTTTATTAAATTAAAATGCGTTCCAAAACCAAAAAATTATCCAAAATCGAGAATCAAAACTAAAAACAAAAAAAATAAAATTTATAAAATTGCCAAAATTTTGGATAAAAAAGCGGTTGAATCAATAATATCAAAAGCCAAGAAACTTGGTTTTTCGGACGCTCAAATCGGATGGCAAATGGATGTAAATGAAAAGGAAATTCGTTCACTTCGAAAAAAATTAAAAATTTTACCGACTGTTAAACAAATCGACACTTTGGCCGCCGAATTTCCCGCCAAGACCAATTATCTTTATTTAACCTATAACGGCAAAGAAAACGACATAGAATATATAAGCAAAGGCAAAAAAGTCATCGTTTTAGGCAGCGGACCTTATTGCATTGGTTCAAGTGTTGAATTTGATTGGTGTTGCGTAAATACGATTAAAAAATTTAAAAAATTGAAATATCAAACCGTAATGGTTAATTACAATCCGGAAACCGTTTCAACCGATTACGACGAATGCGATCGCCTTTATTTTGAGGAATTAAGCGAGGAAAGAGTTTTAGACATCTGGGATTTGGAAAAAGCAAATGGAGTAGTTGTCTCCGTCGGCGGGCAAATTCCAAACAACTTGGCGCTTCCTCTTTATCGGCAAAATGTGAAGATCTTTGGGACAAATCCGGAAAATATCGATCGTGCTGAAGACAGACACAAGTTTTCAAGCATGCTCGATTCTCTTGGCATTAAACAGCCGAAATGGCAGGAATTAACCAATATTCAATCTGCTCTTAAATTTACCAAAAAAGTCGGATTTCCTGTCTTGGTTCGACCGTCATATGTTCTTTCGGGCATGGCAATGGCGGTCGCCTACAATGAAAAACATTTAAAAAATTACCTTAATTTAGCCACCCAAATTTCAAGCGAACATCCGGTTGTCATTTCCAAATTTCAATTAGGCTCCAAAGAAATCGAAGTCGACGCTGTTGCTAAAAACGGTAAGATTGTAATTTATGCTATTGGAGAACATATTGAAAACGCGGGTGTTCACAGTGGCGATGCCACCATCGCCTTGCC
>WJJX01000086.1 GCA_014729445.1 Candidatus Moraniibacteriota bacterium
AAGAAGCGGTTGAGATTGCCAACAAAAGAGCGCCGGAACATCTGGAAATTCAAGTCAAAAACACCAAAGCCTTGATACCAAAATTAACCAATTACGGCTCTTTGTTTATTGGCAATTATTCGGCCGAAGTTTTTGGCGATTACTGCAGCGGCACCAATCACACGCTGCCCACCAACGGAGCCGCCCGCTACACCGGCGGCCTGTCGGTCAAAAATTTCATCAAGATTTTGACCTATCAGGAAATGGATAAAAAAAGCTGCACCGGCTTAGGCAAAATCGCTTCCCACCTAGCCGATCTGGAAGGCTTGAAAGCTCATAAAAATGCCGCCGACATTCGATTTAAACAATAATGATTTAATTTATGGACAATCAAATTTTTCTGGATTTTGCCCTAAAAACCGTTAAAAAAACCCGATCATTCATTCAAACAAAAATCGAAACCGGTTTTAATGTTTCAACCAAAAAAGACCACAGTCTGGTCACCGAGGTGGACAAAGAAACGGAAAAACTGATTAGACAAGAAATCGAAAAAAAATTCCCCGATCATGGAATTGTCGGTGAGGAATTTGGAACAAAAAACGAAAAAGCAAAATTCAAATGGTTTCTCGATCCTATTGACGGAACACTTAGCTTTAGTAACCGTATTCCTTTGTATGGAACCATTCTGGCTCTTCATCGGGAAAACGAACCGATCGTTGGAGTAATCGATCATCCCGGTCTAAATCAATCCTGCTATGCCCTCAAAGACCGGGGCGCTTTCTTAAACGGCAAAAAAATAACCGTCAAAGACATCGACTCTCTAGAAGATCTAAAAAAAGAAATTATTGCCACCGGAGACATTATTCAATTCAAATTGGTAAAAGAGGAAGCTTTATATGAAAAACTTTTGAAAGAACATGAATTTACAAGAACGATCCCCGACTGCTTTGGCCACACTTTGGCGGCTCAGGGATCGGTTGGGGCAATGGTCGATTTTGATCTAAGCCCCTGGGATCTTGCGGCAACCAAGCTCATCATCGAAGAGGCAAACGGCAAATTCAAATTATTTAAAAAAACCCAACTGCCCAACGGTACCGCTAAACAAAACGTAATTTTCGGCAAACCCAAAGTCGTGGATTGGTTATGTGAAATTCTAGGTTAAGAAAATAGATTAAATTTGAACTGGTCTTTACTTGGCCAATAATTCTTTTATTTGCTTTTCATTATAAATGCCGCTCTTCAAAGAGTTTCCCGCATAAGCCACTCCCTTTTTAAAAATCGTTCCCGGGTTCAAAACCGTGTTGCAGCCGATTTGGCAGTTATCGCCCAAGATGGCGCCGAATTTTTTTAAGCCGGTATCCTTGCCGTCTATTAATATGTTTTTTTGATCAAAACGTAGGTTGGCCAAAATCGAACCTGCTCCCAAATTAACCTCTCTTCCTAAAATACTATCCCCGACATAATTAAAATGTCCCAGGTGGGTGTTGTCCATAACGATTGAATTTTTAACCTCGCTGCAGTGACCAATCACGCAGTTATCTCCCACAAAAACATTCCCTCGAATATAAGCGCCGTTTCGAATCTCGCAATTCTCTCCAATGACCGCCGGCCCCTTAATCATCGCCCCATGCTCGATTATCGTCCCCTTGCCGACCTTGACATTATTATCCAAATAAACCTCTCCAACTTTCAACCCCTCCATTTTAGGCGCAATATTGGTACCAAGATAATCCCCAACATAAGGCAAAATCTCCCAAAGATCCTCGGCCCTCACAAAAAGCCTTTTCAAAAAATCCGGCGTTTTTAAAAAATGGTCCTTGAATTTGTTTTCCTGCATTTTTAAAAATAAAATTTATAAGTAAAGTTTTAACATTATCCCCGTAGCGCACAGAGAATATTCAGATTTCTTAATGTGACTTCCTCCAATCTTCAGATTAACAAAAAACTAACCTTTAGTCATTCTTTGTATTTAAAAATTTCTAAAAAGAAAATTTAAATACAAAAAGTCAACAAAATTCTACATTTATAATACTTTAAAATAAGCGATAAAAAAGCAAATATTTAACAATAATGTCTAAAAAAAGAAACAATTTGTTGACACCAAATTGAATATAGATTATAGTAGAATTAAGAATTTTAAAATATGATTAAATCTTATGAACCAACAAACTTTCAATTTAATTAAAGTAACCGAAGTCTTGATTAAGGCGATTTTGGCGATGTTTAAGTACATCGGGACCAAAAGGTTATTTTGTTAAAAAGAAAGTATTATAAATAAATCAGAAAAATTTAACAAAATAACCGCCAAAAAGCGGTTTTTTTATATAATAATTAATAATAATACAATGGAAAAATCAACAAAAGACATCGGCTTTGAAATCCAGGCAGAGCAGAATATAACAATCTGTTAGAGCCTTTGATCAAGGGGGGGCAAAAACCCCTCTTTGTTCAAAAGTTTTAATTTTGAAAAAGTATGAAATTATTAACCAAGAATTTTTCACTCTATAAAAATAAATATCCCGTTTTTATAGATAACAGAAAAAGAAAAATCGTATATTTGTATGGTAAGTTTAAATTATTGGATGAAAAAACAAAATCATTTATAAAAAACAACGACACAAAAATTAATTACAAAATATTTGATGAAGAAAATCCAATCGTTACATTCATTTTAACTAGAGATTGCAATATGCGCTGTAGATATTGTTCCGTTCACGCTGGAGAGCATAAAGAAAAAATAAGTTTCGAAACAATAAAAACAGCTCTTGATCATATCTATAAAAATAAACCAAAAAAGGCGCATATAATCTTTTTTGGAGGTGAACCGACATTGGAGATGGACTTAATTAGAAAAACAGTTAAATATGCAGAATCTTTTAAAATCCCAACACGCTTTGCAATTTCAACTAATGGACTAACTAATGACAATGTTGTCAAGTATCTAGCAAAGAAAAGGTTTATCATAAATCTTTCGGTTGATGGAATTCCGGAATTTCAAGATTCACTGAGACCTTCTTATAACGGCGGTCCAACCTCTAACGTGATTGAGAAAACTATCAAAGAGTTGGTTAAGCATAAGGCTACTTTCAAAACCAGAAGCACGGTAGTGAATAAATCGGTGAATTCGATGTTAGATGCAATGATTTATTTTAATAAATTAGGAGTAACGCATGTACATTTCGAACCGTTAAATATCTGTGGAAGAGCTGACAACAAAAATTTAAAAATGCCGCCGCTTAAAACTTTCTTGGAAAACTACAAAAAATGCATCAATTACGCTGCCAAACATAAGATGAAAATAGTTAACGGGGTATACGATAACCTATTTTCTCCTTCTTATGATTATTGTGATGCCGCAACTGGACAAAAGCTAGTTATAACACCAGATGGATTAATAACAAGATGTTATGAAATCCAGGATGACCAGGATAAAAAAACAAAAGTTTATATAGTTGGAAAAATACAGAATAATAAAATTTTATTTGATAAAGACAAAGTTAAGGAAATGAATAAAGTTTTGAAATTAGTTAGAAAAAGTTGCCAAAATTGTTTCGCCAAATACCTATGTAGTTCAGGCTGCACGATTAGAACATACAGACATATAATCGATAAGAGATTCAGTTTAGACTATCGGTGCAATCTAGCAAAAGAGATAATCGCGGACGCAATATTAAGACTTTGGAAGGAGCAAGGGGAAAAAATCCAAGATTAATTTAGATTTAAATGGATATTTCGAAACCCAACTTAGCGATATTCTCATTAACCGATAATTGCAATAGTAAATGTACTACTTGTGATTACTGGAAAGAAAGCAATATCAATGAGTTAACAGTAGATGAAATAAAAGTATTATTGAAATCTTTGAAAAAGGATATCAATATAAAGAAAATTATCCTCACAGGGGGAGAGCCTCTTTTTAGAGCTGATATTTTAGAAATTCTGAGGGAAATAAGGAAAAATTTTTCTTTTAACAATACAAAAATATTGACAAATGGAATCTTATTACAAAAATATTGCAAAGAAATTGCCAAAGCCTTTGGTCACATAACGGTTTCGATTGATGGAAGCAATAGGGCCACGTATTGTAAGATTAGAGGTGTTGATAATTTCAATAACATCAAAAAAGGAATAGGGGAAGTAAAAAGAGAGAATCCCAGTGTTTTTTTTACAGGAAAATTCACTATACAAAAAAGGAATTTTAGGGAAATGAGTGAGATTATAACAGTAGCAAAAAAAATAAATTTAGATCAAATTTCATTTGCGCCGGTTAATGCTATAGATAACTATAAATTTTCAAGAAAGGGAAGGATAATTAATCAAAATGAAATTTCCAATCTAGTTTTGAATACAAGGGAAATGTTAGAATTGGAAAAAATAATAGATGAATTTGTAATCAAAAACGATAAATTATTCGAAAATAGGTTTATCTTACAAAAGAAAACTAAATTTAAAAATTATATTTTGAAAAAATTTAAATCATGTTTGAATCCTTCAGAATCCTTTATCCCCAAATGCAAAACCCCGTTTCTTTCTTTGTTCATAGGATCAAAAGGTTCTATCCGTCCATGTCTTCATCAAAAACCAATGGGGAATATCAGAGAGCAAAAATTAAAGGATATCCTAAGTTCAAAACAATACATCAAAGTGGTAAAAAGCGTCGCTAAAGGCAAAAATAAAAGATGTGTCAATTGTGAAATTGCAAGTGAATTTTTACAGGACAGATCCAATGAGCGCTAATCAGAGAATTTAAGCCAGAGGTTTTCTAAAGACATAATTTGTTTTATAATCTAAGGAAAAGTTTAAACGATAAAAATGCTCAAAACAAAAATCATAATCACAATCTGTTTTTTAATGCTAGTATCCATAACCGCCTGCAACAACACCCCCTCAGCCGACCCCCTAGAAAAAAACAACACAACCAAGGAGACCAAACCGAAACTACAAACAGCCGCTGACTCAAAGACAAAAATAAAGCTCCCCGACACCGGCCAAGCCCAATGCTTTGATTCCTTAAAGCAGATCGACTGCCCCTCGGAAGGCGAAGCTTTTTTCGGGCAGGATGCTCAATATTTGAGCAATAAACCGTCTTTTGTTGATAACGGCGACGGCACCGTAACCGATCAAAACACGGGGTTGATGTGGACTAAAGCGGCCGGAGAGAAGCTGGATTATTTGGACATTGAAGCGTCTTCTTTTGCCGGCTACGACGACTGGCGGGTCCCAAGCATTAAAGAACTTTACACTTTGATCGATTTTAGCGGAATTGATGTTAATGCAAAATTAAGAAGCGATCAAGGTCTGACTCCTTTTATCGATACCGAATATTTCGATTTTGAATACGGAGACACCTCTTCGGGAGACAGGATTATCGACTCGCAGTGGGCAACCAGTAGTCTTTATGTTTCCAAAGTTATGAACAGGGAGGAGTGTTTCTTTGGAGTTAATTTCGCCGACGGTCGAATCAAGTGCTATCCAACCAGAAAAGGAAAGGGCTACTTTGCCAGATTTGTTAGAGGCGATTATACGGACAACGATTTCTATGACAATAAAAATCAAACAATCACCGATAAATCAACCGGTCTTATTTGGCAAAAACAAGACAGCGGCCGGGGAATGAACTGGCAAGAAGCCTTAGCTTACTGCGAAGATCTAAAGCTGGGCGGTCATTCCAATTGGAGATTGCCCAACGCAAAAGAACTGCAATTTATCATAGATTACTCTCGAAGCCCCGACACAACCAATTCCGCCGCCATAGATCCATTATTTGAAACAAGCGAAATCAAAAACGAAGCCGGCCAAAAAGACTATCCTTTTTACTGGACTTCCACCACGCACCTCAATCAGAGAAACGCCCAAGAAGGAGTTTACGTCGCTTTTGGAAGAGCTTTAGGTTATATGAACGGCAAATGGATGGATGTTCATGGCGCCGGCGCCCAAAGAAGCGACCCCAAAACCGGCAGTGCCGACGACTTCCCTCAAGGCTTCGGCCCCCAGGGCGACGCCAGAAGAATCGATAATTATGTAAGATGTGTTAGGTAAAGCGCCGGTTTAACAAAAACTGACTCTCAAATATTGTCAGATCCAATGAGTTGACAAGGGTAATAAATTCATTTAGGATATAGTAAACTTTCATACCATATCCTAAATAAATTTAATGAAAAGAATTACATTTTTATCTCAATTTAAAGATGCGCCCTTTTTTACAAAGCAAGTAATGATTAATTCTGCTGTAAGGTTTAATATTTCAATTAATACTCTAAATTCATACATCAAGAAAGCCCTCATTAACCGAGAAATAATAAGCCTCAAAAGAAATCATTATGTAACGGAGAATTTTTTCAGTCAAAATAAGCACAAGCAGGATTATGTTTATTTTATCGCTACAAAATTACTACAACCCTCATATATATCCAGAGAAACAGCCCTGCAATATTATGGACTACTAAGCGAAGCCAACATGACAGTAATTACTTGCAATACGACCAAAACCTCAAGAAAATTTGAAAACAAGCTAGGCATCCTAGACTATAAAAGCATAAAAAAAGATTTATTTCTGGAGTTTACTAACAAGAAGGATGAATTTGATTTCTATATCGCCAAACCCCATAAAGCCATATTCGATTATCTTTATTACAGATTGCCCATAAAAGAACTTAGAAATGAAAGCAAAGTATGGGAACACCTTGAAGATCATAGACTTAATTATGAAGTGTTGAGCAAAAAACAAATCAGAAAATTTATCCAATTAATAAAATCAATTTAAAATGAGCGATAGTATTTTAATCGAAAATCTAAAAAGACAAGTTGAAGAGAAAAAGTCAGCCGGAATTCCCGATAACGTAATTATGAATTTTTTAAAAGAAGAGCTACAATATTATGTGTTAAACTTTATTTACAACGATAAAGATTATTCTCAACTGATAATGTATGGCGGAACCCTTCTAAGAATGGCATATGGCTTAAACAGAATGTCAGAAGATCTCGATTTCCAGACAGCTAAAAAAATAAATTTAAGCAGACTCAAGAAAGATTTAGAAGGTCATTTTAAAAGTAGCTATAATTTAAAAACAGATGTAGTCCTAAAGGAAAGACCGGAATCTCCAACAAAATTGTTAAAGATAAATTTTGATATTTTAAAAAATTTCCACCTTAAAAATATCAATTGGACAGTATTAAAAATACGTTTTGATATAAACATTTTTGAAAAATCAGGCAATTTCATAACAGATGTAATTCCGATAACCAGAGATCAACATGTCTTTTCTATAAAGACTTATCCCCTGTCCACCCTAATGGCGAGTAAAATTTTAGCGGTTTTAAACAGAACAAAAAGAATCATAAAAGGAAAAAAAAGTAAATGCAAACCCAGAGATATTTATGATCTTATTTGGTATTTAGAGAAAGGAATATACCCCGACATAGAATATTTAAAAGCCTATGGTAAAAAATATCAAAATATTCTAGACTTATTTGGTGATCTAAAGAAAAGAGTCGCCAATCTAGATGATAATCTGTTTGAAACAGATCTGGCTCAATTTTTTTTCGATAGAACGAACTATGATCAGTGGTTTTCTAATTGGAGGCAGAGATTTGTCAATCTTATGAACGGTTATTCGATTTATGAAGTTGGAAATTTGGAAAAAATTCATATTTGGATTCAATTTGAAACCGACAATAGGCATATCAGATACATTTTCAAGGAGTTGCATAAAAAAACCCAAATTCAATTCGAAATAAAAATGGCGTTTTCTTGGTTCGAAGACTCAAGTCTGAGGATCGGTTCCGGCCAAAGGGTTGAGAAAATAGAAAACCGTATAGAAAAATTTGAAAATATCTCCATACGAGAAGTTGAGTATGAATATTTAGGGTTGTTTTATAAGAAAATCCTGGATTTCATCAAAAGATCAAACGGAGTTTTGCTTCAAAATGAATACAAAACAAAATTGATAAGAACCACAGCAGACAACTTTAATCCCAAGGAACAAATATATTTAGATATTAGATTATTGGAAAAAATCCAATTTGAAGAATTAATTTAAAAAAACATACTAAAAATGAAAATCCTCAAACACAACCTGGAAATATCCGTTTTCTTTTGCGGAGCTATTATTATGATTTTTGAATTGGCCGGATCAAGAGTTCTTGGCCCCTATCTGGGCGATTCAATTTTTGTTTGGACCAGTTTGATTGGAATAATTTTAGGCAGTTTAAGCCTTGGTTATTATTTGGGAGGCAAGCTTTCCGATCAGAAGCCAAAAACCGAAATTCTTTCCTTAATTATCTTTTTATCGGCAGTCTGTATTTTAATAACTTTTTTGATCAAAAAGCCCTTACTCGAACTTTTTACCAAAAATTCCTTCAACATTAAGAGTTTATCCGTTATCGCTTCTTTGATTTTGTTTTCACCGACTAGTATCCTGCTTGGAATGGTTTCGCCCTATGCCGCCAAGCTCAAATTAAAAGATTTAAAAAACAGCGGTTCGACTGTGGGAAATCTTTATGCCCTTTCCACTCTCGGGAGTATTTTGGGCACTTTTCTATCCGGTTTCTATTTGATTCCCTTATTTGGAACCAATCAGTTATTAATTTTGATTTCGATAATTTTGGTCGTTATTTCTTTTATTGTCTTTCAAAACTCATTCAGGAAAACTAAAATCAGCGCAATTTTAGTTTTCATTTTTATTTTAATTATAATCAAAGATTATAATAATTTTTTAACCAAAAAAAGATTTATCGATGTTGACACGGCCTATAATCGAATTTGGATCTACGATTTTAAAGACTCAGAAAACAACGAAAAAAAGAGAATCATGGACGTGAATAACGTCAATCATTCCGCTATGTCGCTCGAAAATGACAATTTGGTTAACGAATATACTAAATATTATCACCTTGCCAAACATTTCAATCAGGGCTTTGAAAAAACCTTAATGCTCGGCGGAGCCGCTTATTCATTTCCTAAAGATTTTTTAAAAAAGTATCCCACCGCCACCATCGACGTAGTGGAAATCGACCCCAAGGTCACCGAGCTGGCCAAAAAATATTTCAAACTCAAGGATGATCCAAGATTAAAGACCTACCATCAAGACGGTCGGGTTTTTTTAAACCAAGCTCAGGAAAAATATGATATAATCTTTGGAGACGCGTTTAGTTCTTATTATTCCATTCCCTATCAACTAACCACTCAAGAAGCGGTCCAAAAAAAATATGATATTTTGAATCAAAAAGGAGTGGTGATTCTAAACATTATCTCCGCAATGGAGGGGGAAAAAGGGGAGTTTCTAAGAGCCGAATATGCAACGTATAAAAGCGTTTTCCCGCAAGTTTATCTTTTCGCCGTTGATAAAGCAGACGATCCAAATGAGGTTCAAAACATAATGCTTGTGGCTCTAAAATCTGATCAAAATCCGAGCTTTGAAAGTTCCGACCCGGAATTGAATTCGTACCTAAAACACCTATGGACACAAGAGATAAAACAAGATAAACCCATTTTAACCGATGATCATGCACCTGTAGATTACTACATAAGCAAGATCTTATAAATTGTTAAGCTAATCGAGCGGTACTTGTTAAAAAAAATTATTAAATTAATTTTTAAAATCAAAAACATGAAAGAAAAAATTTGTAAAAATGGTTTTAAAAGCTGTGATTCTTCAAGCGCCGTCTACGGCTTGGGACTTGTGGGAGCGGCAGTCTACTATATTTCCACCGCCAGCGGCTTTTGGATGGGCGTAGTTGGTTTTCTTAAAGCCCTGGTATGGCCGGCTTTTCTTGTTTATGAATTGCTAAAATTTTTAGGAATGTAATTGCTTCAGTTTCGAATTTTTTTTAAACATATCCAAAAAATGCTTCCAAAAAGCTCGAAATTAAATAAAAGAAATCTTTATATTTTTTTGATTTTTTCCGTCTTTTTTTTCGGAGCTTTCTTAAGATTTTATAAATTTAAAACCAATCTTTTCTTTGAATTGGACCAATCAAGAGACTATCGAATAGTTTATGAAGTTTTAGAAAACGGACTTAAGGAATTGCCGCTTTTAGGTCCTAGAGCCGGCGGTACCTTTTTTAGACTGGGGCCAATTTATAATTATTTCCAAATCGCCATTGCCGCAGTCTTTGGGTTAAGTCCGGTTATTATCGCTTTGCCGGATTTATTTTTTTCCATTCTAACGATTCCGCTTTTATTTCTCTTTTTAAGGCTCTACTTTCCCAAAGAAATTTCCTTAATCACAACCTTTTTGTTTTCGATTTCGCTTTTTGCGATCGAATTTTCCCGATTTGCCTGGAATCCAAACTCGGTGCCATTTTTTACCTTGATGTGTTTTTATTCAC
>WJJX01000087.1 GCA_014729445.1 Candidatus Moraniibacteriota bacterium
CAAAGAACAGAGTGGATTTGTACAAACAGTGGGTTTCGATTTATATTGTAAAATCCTTGATCAGGCCGTTAAAGAATTAAAAGAGGGTAAACCAACAACAGATCAGGAGAATAAACCGGAAGATTCATTGAGTCTGGAAGGACAATATCCGGACACCAAACTGGACATGGACTTTGACCTGCTTATTCCGGAACATTTTATTGAAGATGAATTGGAACGAATTACCATTTATCATCGTTTAGTAAACTTTTCCGAAATCAAACAAATTGATCAATTGCAAAAAGAATTGAGCGATCGTTTTGGAACAATTCCCCAACAAGTGTTTTTCTTTTTGATGGCCATTAAGATAAAAATTTTAGCCCGGCGGCTATTTGCTGATCGTATAATACTCAAAAACAATCAATTTAAAATTATATTTTCCGATCGGGCTAAAAACGATGATCACTTTTATGATGAACTGATTCCCGGTTTAATGAATCAAAATATAACCAAGGTCCAGTTTCTGAATACCAAAGTACTCGGTCTGAAAGTTGATTTAAAAGGAGAAGAAAAAACCGAGCAATTACAGTTTGCAATAAATTTTTTGGAAAAAGTACAATTAAATAACTAATTTTTTAAATTTATTTAAGCAAAAACCAAGTTGGAGGCTTTAATGCGAAAAACTATTGTCGTTCTATTTATACTATCAACTTTTCTGATGATGCTCTTTTCATCCTGCGATATGAGCAAAGATACAGTAGCCAAAATTGGTGATAGGAAAATAACCAAAGATGAATTCAAAGCCAATCTGGACAGACGCTATCCCAATCGTGAAAAAAGCAACGTTGAACGGGATTCCACCCGTAAATATACTATGCTTAACCGGATGATTGATAACAAACTTAAAGTTAATGCCGCGTACGATAAAAACCTTGACGAAGCTACACAGGTTTTAGCCGCTGTTAAGGCGCGCAAAAGTCAGTTAATCGGTAACAAATATTTCGAAAAGGTAGTTGTTGATCAGTTAATACCCGAATCCGAACTGCGTGAATACTTTGATCGCACAAAAGAAGAGGTAAAGGCCAGCCATATTCTAATTGCATATGAGGGCGCTACACGAAGCCGGGCACAGCGGACTCAAGATGAGGCTAAAAAATTGGCAGAAGATTTGGCAAACAGAGCCCAGTCCGGAGAAAACTTTGCTGAACTCGCCCAAAAATATTCCGATGATCCATCGGCAAAACAAAATCAGGGTGATTTGGGTTTTTTTACTTGCGGTAAAATGGTTCCCGAATTCCAAATGGCTGCTTTTCAAATGGAAAAAGGAGAAATATCCGATCCGGTGTTGTCCAGTTATGGATACCATGTCATCAAACTGGAAGATCGACGACCTAATGAAAATTACGATCCGAATACCTTCGAAAAACAAAAGTATACGATTAAGCGAAATTTGTATCGCTCTGTACAAGACTCCGGACGGATTTTATGGAAAGAACACAGCGAAAAATTGAAATCCGACAAACAGTTCGAAATTTTACCCGATAATATTAAAAAGGTTAATGAAATTGCCAAGAAGAAGAATGAAGAGGGAACATTACGGTCAATCGAAGATTTTTCTAAGCAAACCCTCGATATACCTTTGGCGGAATGGAACGGCGGAAAATTTTTCCTCAGAGATCTTTTAATGATCTTTCAACGTAACTTTGGTATGATTCGCACCAAACTAAACACTTACCCGGATTTAAAACAGCAAGTTGAAAATTTTAGCATGAACGATTTAATGCTACAACATGCGGAAGAAATCGGCATCACAGATGATGAAGAAATTCAGAGGCAGTTAAAACAGATGCTGGAACGACCCATGATATAACTTATTCAAAAACAGGAAATTAACGATCGTATTGAAGTTGAAGAAGAGGATATCAAACAATATTATGCCGAACATTCCGATGAATTTTCAGAACCGGAAAAAATTGAACTATGGGAAATCTATCTAAAAGACAAAAATACGGCAGACCGGGTCGCTAAACTGGCCAAAAGCGGAAGAAATTTTGAAAAACTGGCTACGCAATATACCGAGCGTGAAGCCCTCAAAAAAAAGAAAGGATATTTGGGTTTTAAGGCTAAAAACCGACGTGGCGAGGTGTCCCGCAAAGCTTTTGAATTAGGTCCGGATCAAATCAGCGGACCGATAAAATTCCAGGCCGGCTGGGTTGTTTTCAAAACCGGAGAGAAAAAAGAAAAAACAATTAAAAGTTATGAAGATGCCCGCAGCCAGGCACGTGCAAAATTACGTAACCAATTAACCAGTGAACGCAGAGAAGCCTGGGAAAAAGAATTAAGAGAAAAATATAAGGTGGAGATAAACCATAAATTAGTGGAATCACTATAATGGCAACTTTTCTAATGCAACTTAGCAAGCATGGTCTGATTTTTTCGGCCATGCTTCTGTTATTTCTGACATTATCGTGCGAAAATCAAGCCGATTTGCCCGATGATTTAGTTGCACAGGTTAACGATCATTATCTGCTCGAAGAACAACTGAACTACAGTGTTCCTCAGGACCTGGGTCAAGAGCTCTCTCTCTCTCTCAAAAAAAGTATCATCACAGAATGGGTCAATCGTGATTTGCTGTATCAAGCAGCACAAAAGGAGAATTTAGCTTTATCGGCCAAAAATGCATTTTTGGTAAACCAGTATGAAAAATCTCTTTTGGTTCAACAGTATTTGGAACAGAACATTGACCGGAGTTTCAACATTTCTCAAAAAGATATTGAGGATTATTATGATGAACATCGCCAGGAATTTTTGCGTCATGAGGATGAAGTGCACCTCATCCATCTTATGATGGAGCAGCGGGATAATGCCATATTTAGTGAAATAAGAAGGGCCGATGATTTAATGACCATTGTTAAAAAATATTATTTCGATGAAAAATCCACCGATCTGAGACCCAATGGCGATTTGGGGTATGTTACTACATCCGAGCTGCCCGATAATTTCATTAACCGCATTCGCAGAATGAGAATTGGCGATATTTCACCGGTTATCAAAAGCGATTTTGGTTATCATTTTTTACAATTAATGGATAAAAAGGAAAAAAGCTCCGTTCGCAGTTTGGAACTTGTGAAAAATGCTATTGTATTAAGGCTACAGAAAGAAAGATATGAAAATGAAGTAAAGCGATTGTTAGATGATTTAAGAAAAGAATACCAAATCCAAACCTATTTCAGTAAAATACAGGATTAGCAATAAAAATGAACTTTAAAACTTTTATAATTATACTTTTAGCTTTTGTAACAATAATCAGGGCACAGCAGCTGGTCGAGGGCATCCTCGCCATAGTAGGCGGCGATATAATTCTAAAATCGGAAGTGGAACAGCAGGTCATCAATTATGCAATGCAGAACAATATCAACTTAAACCGTAATCCATCCGTTGCCAACCAATTGAAAGAAGATGTACTATCCAGCCTTATAGAACAAAAACTGCTCTTAGCAAAAGCCGAAGAAGATACCATCCAGGTTGATGATCAAATGCTTGATGAACGCTTGAAACAACGTATGCAGTACTTCATTAATCAGGCTGGATCGGAAGATGAACTGGAAAAAATGTTCGGAAAATCCATTGTCGACATTAAAAAAGATACCCGCGAAATAATCAAAGAACAGTTACTGGTGGAAAAGGTTCGGGCCCAAAAATTCAGAGATATCACTGTTTCACGGCGGGAAGTGGAAGCATTCTATAACACCTATAAAGAC
>WJJX01000088.1 GCA_014729445.1 Candidatus Moraniibacteriota bacterium
AAGAAGCCGAGAAAGCCGAGGAAACCTAAGCCGAAAGGTAAATAGTGTCAAAAAAGGCGATATTTGCGCTTGGTTGTCATCGAAGCGGGACGAAGATGTTGGCTAAGTGTTTGCAGAGTGCGGGGGTTGTGATAGGTCATGCGAATTTGCATCCTGATGAGCCGTTGACGATGGCTGATTTTGGGGAGTGGGTGGTTAAAAACAGTGAAATTGACGGGGAGAGTATTTTTAAGGACCTTGTTTTTAAGGTAAAAGAGGAAGATGTAATAAAGCATACCGTTTTATTTGGTGAAAGGGACGAAATTTCTGAAAATATACCCCTTCATGTTTCTGGTGATATGGGTGAGGATACTCGTGACATCAGGGTACGTTTTATAAACGATATGCTTTTAGATATGTGTGGGGCGACGTGGGAGAAGCCGTTTCCGGTTTTGAGTATAAATATTCATAAGGGTGTTATGAAACTGCTGAAGTCTCTGATTTTTGAGTATAATACGCTTTCTGATGTGTGGGGGACGAATGATTGTCGGGTAATGTCGACTTTAAATGTATGGTTGGATGGATTGCGGGATTTTGGCAACGATGTGGCGGTTGTTTTTATTTATCGTCATCCGATGGCGGTGGCGAAAGGTGCGAGGCATGATATTACAGGGGTAAATGAGCCGCATGCTGACTGGGATATACAGCGTGGTTTGGATATGTGGAAGGCGCACAATCTGATACTGCTTGATTTGCTTGGTTTTGGGTTCAGGAAGATACTGGTTAAATATGAGGATTTTGCGAAGGATTCTGAGGTTGAGCGGATAAGCGGGTTTTTGGGTAGGGAAGTGGAAAATCCTTTTGATAAGGCTATGTGTCACAACGAGGGGGGTGTAATACCGGCGGATTGTGTTGAGATATATAATAGACTTGAGGAGGCGCATCATGTTTTCCGATAATTTTGAAGAGAGGTTGGAGTTGAGGTGCAATATTTGTGGGGCGATGAGGGTACAGCGGGGTGAGGTGTTGGTATGTCCTGAATGCGACAGGAGGCGCAAGCCTTGTAGTGGGAAGCCGAACATAATAGTTATAATTTCGAAGAATTGGCGGAATTTGGGGAAGTAATGGGTGTTATAGGTTTTTTCAGTAAAAAAAATAGTGATGATTCAGGTATTTGGCAGAAGATAAGTGCTATTTACTGGGTTGCGGGTGGCACTATTCTCGATATTAAATATAGTTGTTCGAAGGAGCTGAAAAATCCCGAAAAGTATTTGGTTTATGATAAGGAAATAAGTTTACAAGAGCTGGCTCATATAAATTTAATAGACCCTCATTTTGGCGTAGGTAATTATTCTCCTGTGGCGAGGTTTGAGCATACAAAAAAGGGATTAAGGTTAGCTACGTTATTTTTGATTGCGTTGGAAGGTTATGAATCTGACGACAGAGGAGTATAAAAAGCAGGAGCGTAAGATAAAGCTCCAGATAGATGCGTTATACCGTGAGCATGAGCGGGAGTTGGGCGTTCTTGCTTATGAGCCGCATGAGGTGCAGAAGAAGGTATTATATCTTCCTAATCGCATTAAATGTATGTTCACGGGTAACCGTGTTGGTAAATCCTATCACATGAGTCGTGAGATATGTATGCTGGCGATAGGGGAGCATCCGGTATACAGCGAAAAATATGGTGGGCATATTCCTGTGCCGTGTCGTCTATGGGTGTCTTCTCTTGATTTTGCTGGTGTGCGCGATATTACGATGCCGTTGATTTTGGGCGGGTTGCCTCAGAGCATGATAGCTGATGTTCGTATTGCAGACAGGATAGTGAAGTTGACCAATGGTTCGATTATCGGGTTTAAGTCGAATGATTCGGGTTGGCAGAAGTATCAGGGGACGTCGATGCACGCGATTTGGCTTGACGAGGAGCATGATTTTGAGGTGTTCAATGAGTGTAAAATGCGGTTAATTGATACAGATGGGATAATGCTGATAAGTGCCACGCCTACTAAGGGAATGACGTGGATGTTCACGGAGCTTTATGAACAGAAAGATACTGGTAATATAGACGTTGGTGTGGTTGAGGGTTCGATGGATGATAACCCGTATTTATCTGAGGATTCGATAAATGAGATGATGGCGGGTCTTAGTGAGCAGGAGATACAGATTCGCCGGTATGGTAAGTTTGTTGAGCTTCAGGGTTTGATATTTCCTAACTACAAGACCGATGTTCATGTTATTGATGATTTTGATGTGTCTAAGGATTGGAAGCGGGTATTGGCGGTGGATTTGCATTTGCAGAAGCCGACGGCGGTGTTGTGGGTAGCTTTTGACCGTGATGGAACGTGGTATATATATCGTGCGATGAAAGTTGGCGGTGATGGTTCGACCATCAGGGATATAGCGAAGAACATCAGGATACAGACTGGAGCTGAAAAGATAGAATATGGGTTGATAGAGGCGGCGACGCTGAAGGATCATCAGAATATATTTGGGGTGGATGTATTGCAGGAGATGGCTAAAGAGGGGGTATATTTGTTGAAGGGGACAAGAGATGTGGAGACGGGTATCCATTTAGTTCGGGAATTGCTGGGTAACCCGCAGGATACCCTGGGGGGCAGTCCACGTCTCAAGATATTGAAGTCGGCGGCGTTTAATGGTGATAGTGAAAAGCGCAGTTTGGATTGGGAGTTTAAGCATTTTCGGTATGCTCGGCCAAAGGGGGATGTGAATGCTTACAGTGAAAAGATTTATAAGCATGATGATGATTTCATAGATTGCATTAAGACGATTGCGTTAAGCAACCCGAATTTTGCACATAGACCGAAAGTTAAACGTATAAACAAACCACTTGATAGGGTTACGGGGTATTAATGGCGACAGAAAAGATTCAAACGGTATGGATAGCGGTTCCGTTCTATAAGAATATAGAATCCGGAACACAGGATTGTCTCGACGCGATGCTTAATTACGAAAATCTCAAGATACAACAGGGGATTGTGTCGGAATACACGTTTATTCACAGGCGCAAGGAGGGAACGAACAAGAGTACGGTATCGAGGGAGGCGCAGATACAGGACGCTCTTGATTACGGGGCTGACTGGATATTGTGGATAGATTCTGATATGACGTTTCCTAAATATACTCTCGAGGAAATGTGGGCGAATCGGAAGAAAAACGGGATAGTGGGGGCGTATTGTGTTTGGAGAAAGGAGCCTCATTTTCCTACATGTGGTCGCATGAGCGAAGATGGGTTTATGCTTGTGAACTGGTTTAACCGCAAGTTGCTTGGTTCGGGGTTGCATATCCAGGACGCTACGGGCATGGGTGTAACGATGGTGGATATGGATGTTTACCGTAAAATGGAGCCGAAGGGCGGTGATTCTCCGGCTATGATAAAGGCAGTAGAATCCATACTGAAAGATGCTGATGATTTAAATGTCGAGGAAGCCATAAAACGCATTGATGATGCTAATGGTTATTGGGGTTGGTATCTGACCGACAGTGTTTCTGGAACGCTCAAGAGTTACGATGGGCGGGAGATTCGGGTTAAAAACCGGAGGATGGGCAATGATTACGCATTTTGCGTTAATGCAAAGCGGCATCACGACGTGAATTGTTATTTATTAAGTACGCCGAAATTGCCGTATGTAGGACATATTGGTGAGCAGGTATTTACTCCGCATGATTGGTATGGTATGCTTGAGTTTTCGGAGAAGAAGTTACATGCCATGTTGAACCGATTGAAATCGAAGGATAAGTGGAATTTCTTTAT
>WJJX01000089.1 GCA_014729445.1 Candidatus Moraniibacteriota bacterium
ACCCAATATGCCGTGAAGCCGGCTGAAGGAGTTCGGCTTTCCAAAATTGTTTCTCTGCAGAGCGATTTAAGTATGGCTCTTGCCGCTCATCCACTTCGAATTGAGGCGCCTATTCCGGGAAAATCTCTGGTGGGGATCGAGGTTCCGAATAAAAAGTCAGCTTTGGTTAGGGTGAGGAATATCTTTGAGAGTGATAATTTCAAAAATACTCAGGGTTTAGTTATCGGTTTAGGTATGGATGCGGCCGGTAATTATCAATGTGCCAATATTGATGAAATGCCTCATTTGTTGATTGCGGGAGCTACTGGAGCGGGAAAAAGTATCGGGGTGGCGAATGTGATTATTAGTTTGTTATTCAAGTATTCACCTGAAAATTTAAAGTTCATTCTGGTCGATCCTAAAAGGGTTGAATTGTCCGTCTACAATGGGATTCCTCATTTATTGACGCCGGTTATAGTGGATATTGATAAAGTGGTGAATGCTTTAAAATGGGCGGTAAACGAAATGGAGAGAAGATATAAGATATTGCAGCATTTTGCGGTCAGAGATTTGGATTCTTACCGGGAAGTTTATAAGAAATATAAACAGAAAAACAGTAAAAGAAATTTAAAAAAGAAAGAGGTGAAAACAATTGACGGTATAGCTCCGGCTTCCGCCGATTTAGGCGAGGAGAATGTCAATGTAGACGAGCCCGAAAATCTGCCGTTTGTTGTTATTATTATAGACGAATTGGCCGATATTATGGTAACTCATGGAAAAGAGGTTGAGACTTTGGTTGTTCGGATTGCTCAAAAGGCAAGAGCGGTTGGAATTCATTTAATACTTTCCACTCAAAGGCCGAGCGTTCAAATTATCACCGGAATTATAAAAGCCAATATTCCCTCAAGGATTGCCTATCAAATGGCAAGTCAGGTCGATTCGAGAACGATCCTTGACATGGCCGGAGCGGAAAAACTTTTAGGTAAAGGGGATATGCTTTTTATGGCCAGAGACAACGGTCGGCCGGTCAGAATTCAGGGAGCTTTTATTTCGGAAAATGAAGTAAAAAAAGTGGTCAGTTATTTAAAGGATCAGGCTAAAGTCGATTATAACGAGGAAATTACTCAAAACCAGGTTGTTTCAGGCTTGGAGGCGGGTTCGGGAGATGGAATTAAGGTTCAGGGATCCGGTTCAAACGAAGGTGGTCCGGATGATGAATTATTTGAAGAGGCTAAAAGTATCGTTATTGAATTACAGAAGGCTTCGGCAACTTTGCTGCAAAGAAAATTGAGAATCGGATATGCCAGAGCGGCCAGAATAATAGAGATGTTGGAGGAGGAAGGAGTTATCGGTCCGGCAAACGGTTCCAAGCCCAGAGAAATTCTTTTAACAGCGGACGAAGAGGTTGATTATAGGGATTCTCTGGATGATCAGGAAAAGAGGGATAATTGGCAATAAATTATTAATTCAGTTTGACTCTTAGATAATCATTTCCTAGAATTCTTTAAAATCCCAACAGGGATTGGTTGGTTGTTTTTAATTCGCTTAAAGTGTTAATTTGATTAATAATGAAACCGGATTTTAATGAAGATATTTTAACCTTGGGAAGATTACTGAAGACTGAAAGAGAGCGACTAAAGATAAGCCTTGAAAAAGCGGCCAGTATTTTAATGGTTAGAAAAATTCATTTGATTAATCTTGAAAATGATATTTATGATTATTTTCCCGAGGGTGTTTACTTTAGGGGTTTTTTGAGGAATTACGCGCGCCTTTTGGGTTTGGATGAAAATAAGATTTTTGAATATTATGAATGTCAGTTGGAGATTATGGAAGGCAAAAAGAAAATCAACGATGATATTAATAAGGGCGATAAGGCTCAACCAGATTCAGGGCGGTTTAATTTTATTCTGACACCGGATATCTTGTTAAAGTTGTTTTCGGTAGTGATTCTTTTGGTAATTATTTATTTTTTTGTAAGGGTGGTTACCGGAATATCAAAAGTGCCTAAATTGGTTATAGAGAGTCCGATGGACAATCAAATAGTTTTTGACAGAAATTTACTGGTGGTGGGACACACTAATCCGGATTCCAATTTAAAAATAAACAATGAAGAAATACCTTTAACAGAAAGTGGATCTTTTGAAGAGGAAGTGATTTTAATGCGCGGGGTAAATGAAATTAATATTTCGGTCAAAAATAAATTCGCTAGAGAATTGCATGAAAAATTATACGTTAATTATAAGCCAAAGGAGGGGGAGGAGGATTTTCAAAATAAGGAAATCGTTTTAAAGACAGACAGCAAACCAGTTTGGATTATGATTTCCCAAAACGGAGAGCAATCTTCGCAGACAATACCGGCCAACAGTGAAAAAAGCATCAAACTGGAAAGCGAAATCAAGATTAGGGCCAAGAAAGCTAATGATCTTTATTTTTTTAAAAAAAATAAATTAAATAAAGATCAGGATCCACGTTTGGAAATTTTTTCCGAGCAAGAAGAGGCAGAGAGAGTGTTCAGTCCTTGAAGTTGCGACTTCAACTTGTTTTTAATTTTATTTTAACATTTTTTTATTTTTAGGTATTATAATAAAAGCAGTCGATTTTTTAATTTCAATAAATTGGCAAATAATTATCAGTAATTTTATTTGTGAATTAAAAGTAAATATTAAACTAAAATAATGACAAAGCAAAAAGCTAAAGTTAAAAAGAAAAAAACAAAAGTCTCCAATAAGAAAGACAACAAGAATAATGAGAAAGAACAAGGAGTTGAAAACGTGGTTAAAGAAATAAAAGAGAAATTTGGAGAGGGATCAATAATGAGATTAGGCGAGGCCAGAAAGGTTGATGTTGATTCCATTTCCACCGGTTCGATATCGCTTAATTACGCCTTGGGAATTGGAGGTGTGCCCAAAGGGAGAATTGTTGAGATTTTCGGTCCCGAATCTTCAGGTAAAACAACGCTTGCCTTGCATATTGTGGCTAACGCTCAAAAGGAAGGCGGAACAGCGGCTTTTGTAGATGCGGAGCACGCGCTTGATCCGTCTTATGCTAAAAGAATCGGAGTTAATATAGATGAATTGTTAATTTCTCAGCCGGACACCGGAGAACAGGCTTTGGAAATAGTAGAAACTCTGGTTCAATCCGGGAGTGTAGATGTTATTGTAGTCGATTCGGTGGCGGCTTTGACTCCCAAGGCCGAAATAGATGGAGAAATGGGGGATTCTCATATGGGTTTGCAGGCGAGGTTAATGTCTCAGGCTTTAAGGAAATTAACTTCGATCTCGAGTAAAAAAAATACCACTATTATTTTCATTAATCAGGTCAGGATGAAAATCGGGGTATTTTTCGGGAATCCGGAGACTACAACCGGCGGAAACGCTTTGAAGTTTTATTCCTCGGTTAGAATCGAAGTTAGAAAGTCGGCTCAAATAAAGCAGGGGGATAAAGTTATTGGAAACAGAGTTAAATCCAAAATTGTTAAAAATAAAGTCGCCCCGCCGTTTCAAACAGCCGAGTTTGATATAATGTATAATGAAGGCATTTCCTGGGCGGGTGATCTGATTAATATGTCGGCTAGCAGGAGTGTTATTGAGAAAAGCGGTTCCTGGTACGTATTTGGCGGAGAGAAATTAGGTCAAGGTTTGGAAAACGCCAAAAAATACCTTAAAGAAAATCCAAAGGTGGTTAAGGACATAATGAAAAATCTTCAAATCGCCATTGAGGAGGAAAAAGAAGAGGACGGCAATTAAAAAATATGCTATATTGAAAGAATTAGAATTCATATTGGGTTTTTAATAATATGAGGATTTTATTATAAATTTTAAGATCAAAATTAAAGCTTAAAGTATTTTTAAATAAACCATTTCGAAGATAAACTTAATATGAGTTATTAAATAAATAATTCTTTTTAATGATAATAGATTTTTTGGAGTTTTATTTTGTCTTCTTTCTTAGATTCGCTCACTATTGGTGGTTTATTCTTCCCCTGTTTGCTTTATATCCTTTGATGGATAATTTCTGGATGTATCATGTCGGAACTTATTATGCGACTAAAGAAAAGCATGTGGTGATGCGCATTAAAGTTCCCAGAGAACAGGTTAAGAGTCCGCTGCTTATGGAAAACGTGATTAACGGTTTTTGGAGAATTCCGAGTGATCCAAGACATTTTATGGATACCTATGTTTTTAGAATAAAGGAGGATTATTATAGTTTGGAAATAGCCAGTATCGAAGGCCAAATACATTTCGCGGTATGGGTAAGGGAGGCCAAGACGGAATATTTTAAAATGCATATATATTCTCAGTATCCGGATGCCGAGGTTGAGATATTGGAAAAGGATTATTTAAGCCTGGTGCCGGATGATATTCCCAATGAAGAGTGGGATCTTTTCGGATTAAGATGGATTTTGCAGAAAGCGGACGCTTATCCGATAAAAACCTATAGGCATTTCGAGGATTCGGTAACAGGCAATATGATCGATCCTTTGGGATCCATATTGGAAACTATGAGTACTTTGGGCCCGGGCGAGCTTTTGATTTATCAAGTGTTGGTTCATCCGGTTGAAGACAGCGCCTGGAAAAAGAGTTTTCAAGCAGAAGTTGAAAAAATTCTGGATAGAGGAAAGGAGGAAAAAAAGAAGCCGTCGATGGTTCAGGAACTGATGGAGCATTATGATAATTTTCCAATGGATACCATCTCCGCCGCTTTTAAGTATCCCGAATTTGAATCAAAAAAATCGAATGACGAAGGGGATCCTTTTGAAAATTTAATGTTCAAACTTTCTCCAGGAGAGCAAGAGTGGATTAAAGAAATGGAGCAGAGCCATAATAAAAGGCATCATCGCTGCCAATATGCAACTGTTTATGCCGCCAAAAAGAGTGTTTTTGACGGATCAAAGGTCGATTCCATGATTGGAGCGGTTGATCAATTTTCGTCCAGCCGGCTGAACGGGTTCGACGTTTACGCTCCCTATATAACCAGTTCAAAGTATTTCATGGAAGAGAAAAGAAAGGATTTTATCAAGAGATTATTGTGGCGAATTACCAAGGATAGAAAATTTTCAGGAGATATATATCATTTGAATACGGAAGAGCTGGCTACGATCTGGCACTTTCCTGATATGGCGGTTAAGGCGCCTAAGACACCTTGGGTTGAAAGCAAAAAGTCCAGCGCGCCCTCCAATCTGCCGATAAGTGATTCTTAAAAAATAGTTTAATACTTATGGTTACAAGTTTTGCTCAAACAAATTTTAGAGGTAAACAGGAGGTTTTTGGCATAAAAGAGGATGACAGGAGAAGGCATGTTTATATTATTGGGAAAACCGGAATGGGAAAGACCAATATGCTAAAGACAATGATGATACAGGATATTATTAATGGCAACGGATTAGCTTATGTTGATCCTCATGGCGATACGGCCGAAAGTTTGTTAAATTATATCCCCAAGCAGAGAATTAACGATGTGGTTTATTTCAATCCCGCGGACGTGGATTATCCGGTGGCTTTTAACGTTTTGGAAAATGTTAATGAGGAGCATAAACACTTGATTGCTTCCGGTCTAATGGGAGTTTTTAAGAAGATCTGGCCCGATGTCTGGAGCCCCAGAATGGAGCATATTTTAAATTATACAATTTTGGCTTTGTTGGATTATCCAGCCGCTACGATGCTTGGAATTAACCGGATGCTTTCGGATAAGCAATTCAGAAATAAGGTGCTAAACAAGGTTAAGGATCCGATTGTAAAAAGTTTTTGGACTTCCGAGTTTGCTAGATGGAACGATAAATATATGAATGAGGCCATTGCACCGATTCAAAATAAAGTCGGCCAATTTATTGCCACGCCCATTATTAGAAATATCGTCAGTCAAACAAAGTCAACAATAGATATGAGACGAATTATGGACGAGGGTAAAATTTTGATAATTAATTTGAGCAAGGGCAGGATCGGTGATGAGGCGATGCATTTGTTAGGCGGGATCATGGTTACGAAGCTGCAGTTGTCAGCGATGGAGAGAGTTGATATCCCCGAAGGAGAGCGAAAAGATTTTTATTTATTTGTTGATGAGTTTCAAAATTTTGTAAATGAAAATTTCGCCAATATTCTTTCAGAAGCTCGAAAATACAGATTAAATTTAACCCTCGCACATCAATATATTGGTCAATTGATTAATGACGGGAGTCCAAGGATGAAAGACGCCATTTTTGGTAATGTGGGGACAATGGTCAGTTTTCGTATCGGCGCCGAAGATGCCGAATATTTGGCCAAGGAATTTGAACCGGAAGTGATGGCTTACGATTTGGTTAATTTGGCTAAATATGAAATATATTTAAAATTGATGATTGACGGGATTGCCGGAAATGCTTTTTCCGCTCAAACATTGCCTCCGTTAAGCCCGCCGGTGGATGCAAATGCAGCCGATAAAGTGATTAGAGTTTCAAGGGAGAGATATGGTAAAGACAGAAGAATAATCGAAGACAAAATAGCCAGGTGGTCTGAAAAAAATGATTTGTCATCGGCTAATAAAGCTTCTAAAAACAAGAGTCAGCCGAATAAAAAAGTTGCAAATAATAATGATTTAAGTGATTCTAAAAAAGCTAAGTTTGAAGCGAATTGTGATGAATGCGCCGCAAAAATAAAATTATCCTTCAAGCCTGACGGAATAAGAAAGGTTTATTGCCCGGATTGTCTTAAGCAGAAAAGGAAGGAAAAGAAACTGGACTATAAAAAGAAGATAAATTTGGATTTGCAAAGCGAGGAATTGGGTTCCCTGGATATTGACCAGCCGGCGGACAAGCTGGACTTGGTTGGTTTAAAAAAGTTCGTTAGAAAAGCCAGGAATTCATAACGTGTCTTTTGAAATTGAGGATCTGCAACAAGCCAGATTATTTTTTTAGTTTTTATTTTTAAGTTTAAAAACCATGGTTGATAAAGTAATAAACGATTCTAAATATCAGAAAAATATTTTAAAGAGGGATTTGATTGATTTGCATATTCATATTGGAGGAGCTATGAGTCCCCATACTTTGTGGGAGATTGCGCATAGTCAGGGAATCAAGTTGCCGGTTAGGGACTATTGGGGTTTCACTAGGTTAGTGGCCAATCCTCCTTCCATTAAGGATTATTTTAGAATTTACGAATTGACCGAAAAAATTCAAAGCAGTCCAAAAGCGATGGAAAGAGGGGTTTATAATGTGATTTCCAAGGAGTACAGATCTTCCAATGTGAGTCAAATTGAGCTAAGGTTTAATCCGATGTTTCGAACCAAAGGTTCTAAAATCGATATGGATCATATTATCCATGCGGCGATTCGGGGAATGGAAAGAGCGGAATTGGATTACGATGTAAAAGCCGGTTTGATTTTTAGTTTGGATAGAAGGTTAAGTTATGAATTGAATGAAATTATTGTCGATAAGGCCATCAAATATTCCAAAAGAGGCGTGGTGGGTTTGGATATTGCCGGACCAGAAGATATAGAATTTGTCAAGGGCAAAAACTATGAAAGTTATAAAAAAATGTTTAAAGAAAATGTTGGAATAGATATTGCTGATCCCAAACATTTAACCTTTGAGGATGGAGAGTATTTTGTCAAATATGTTGATTTATTCAAAAGGGCCAGGAGTCATAATTTGGGAATAACGGTGCATACCGGTGAAATGAAAGGTTCAGGAGGCAAAAAATTGATCAAGGTTGTTGAGGCTATTAAACCCGACAGAATCGGTCATGGAGTAAAGGCGGCTTTTAATAAAAGAGCCCTTCAGTTGTTGAAAGAAAATGATATTGTTTTAGAAATTTGTCCTTCCAGCAATATAATCAATGGAACTGTCTCTGATTGGGCTGAAATGAAGAAAATTTTGGCCTCTTTCATGAAAAACGCAATTAAATTTACCATTAATACCGATGCCCCCTATATTTTAAAAACGGGTTTGGCTAAAGAGTATAATCTTTTGTTGGAAAAAGAGATTTTAACAAAAGAAGAATTAAAGCGGTGTTTGAATAATTCGATTCAAGCGAGTTTTATAAAAAATTAGGTTTGTTTATTTTTTCTTGATTTGGTAGGTGTTTTGATTATCGATAATTTCATAGCCTTTTTCCTCTACTTTTTTTCTAATCTTATCGGCCAGAGAAAAATCTTTCTTTTTTCTGGCATTTAATCTTGTTTGGGCTAATTCGTTTATTTCCTTGGGAATCTTGGTTTTCTTTTTTTGATTTTTTTTAAGGATGGCGAAAACCGAATCCATTTTTTCTATGGTTTTAAGGATTTCTTTTTGATTGGAAAGATTTTTTTGGGTGGTTAGTTTTTTGTTGATATTTTTGACAAATTTTAGCAATGCCGAAAAAGCCAAAGGACAATTCAGGTCATTGTTCATTGCTTGGTTGAACTCCTGGATAACCTTGTCGCAATTAATTTTTATAGAATTTTTTTGATTTTTTTTAAATTTTGATGTTTTGACGACTTGATAAGTGTGGTTGATATTTTTAAGGTTTTTTGCGGCTTGATCCATTGCCTGAAAGGTGAAATTAGCCTTGCTTCGGTAATGGGATTGCAGTTTTAAGGTTCTAAAGATTAAAGGGTGGTAGCCCATTTCTTCCAGGCTTTGGTAACGTTTGTCCGGCGTTTTGGAAATTGTGTAAACATTTTGGAGAGATTTTGACATTTTTTTGCCTTCGATATAGAAATGGCGGGTGTGAATCCAGTATTTTACGAAGGGTTTTTGAGTGTAGGCTTCGCTTTGGGCGATTTCAGCTTCGTGATGCGGAAAGATATTGTCTTCACCGCCGGTGTGGATGTCGATGGAATCCCCTAAATATTTGATAGCCATAGCGGTGCATTCGATGTGCCATCCCGGAAAGCCTTTGCCCCAAGGACTCTGCCAGTGCAGGGAATGTCTTCGGTTTTTGCCGACCTTTTTTTTCCAAAGAGCGAAATCAGCCGGATCTTTTTTGTTTTCATTGATTTCGATACGGGCGCCCTTTTTGATTTTATCCAGAGGGTTTCCCGATAATTTTCCGTATTTTTGAAATTTTTGAACCGAGAAATAAACACCGTCTTCGGTTTCATAAGCGAAACCTTTATTGATAAGTTCCTGAATTATTTTGATTATCTGATCGATTTCCCTGGTTGGTCTGGGTTGAAAGTGAGGTTTTTTGATATTGAGTTTTTTCTCGTCTTTTTCGTAATATTGCGTGTAATAGTCGGCGATTTCTATGGGATCCTTTTTATCCCGCTTGGCTGCTTTCTCCATCTTGTCTTCACCGTTTGAGTCTAAGGGTTCGTCGTCGTCTGTAAAATGTCCCACATCGGTTATATTTTTAATTAAAAGCACTTCATAATTTAGATATTCCAAGTATCTTCTTAATATATCAGCAGTCAGATAGGACCAGAAATTTCCGATATGGGCATAATCATAAACCGTCGGGCCGCAGGCGTACATTTTGACTTTTCCTTTTTCCAAGGGGCTGAATTTTTCTTTTTTCTTAGAATAAGTGTTATACAGCATTAGATTCATTGTTTTATTTAAACCAATTAACTTTTTTGACAATCAGTGAGGTAATAAGCATGAGTATAATTATAATGATAAAAGCCTCCCAATAGGAGTTGATAGGCATGGGGACGTTGGAGCCGAAAAGGCCGGCGGCCAAGGTGGAGGGCAGGAAGATGATTTGAAAAATAGCGATTATTTTCATGGTTTCGTTGATTTTGTGAGAAAAAAGCGAGTCGTTGGTAGCTTCCAGCGAATCTATAGTTTCTTTGTGGGTTTCCAGGATATTCCAAATTCTGATATTGCTTCCGATAATGTCGTTAATTCTAGGTTTGAATTCTTTGTTGGTTTTTATTGCTTCATCCAGCGACAGCGATTCTAAAATGGAACGTTGAGGCTTGATATTTCTTCTAAAATTTAAAATATCCCTCTTGACTATGGAAATTTCTTTAACCATTTCTTTTTCATTGCCCAGAAATATTTGTTTTTCGATTTCTTTTAAATTTTGAGAGATGCGGTCCAGTTTTGGGAAATTTGAATTTATCATAATGTCGATGATATGCAAGAGGCAGAAATAAGAAGAGGAGGGGGCTTTCAGAGTCGGGTTGTTTTGGTTTTTATTGAGCTGGTTAAAATAATAATAAAGAGCATGCAGGTGATGACTGGTTGAGGTTATTATGTAATCTTCCTTAATTAGGATATCGATTTCGCCCACTTGGGGGGTTCTGGTTTTTTTGTCGTAAGCCGGAAAATGAAGGACCATAAACAGATACTCTTTGTATCTGGTAGCTCTGGGTCTATAAGTGGGGGAATTGAATTCACCCAAAACTATGGGATGAGGCTGGAAAATTTTTTGGATGATTTCCAAATCCTCTTTGGCCGGTTTTTCAAAATAGAGCCAAGTATAGTTTTTAGCTTTATATGATTTCATTTTGGGCTGGCTTTAATTTTAATTAGCTATTATAGTTAAGAAAACAGGTTTGACTTTAGCTGTAAACTTTGGAATAGAATATTTTTATTTTAAAAGATTGATTCAAATATAACAAGTTTATTAAAATAATAAATAATAGAAATCAGGTCGAGCTTTTTAATAAAATCAAAATACCAGATTTTTTAAAAACGAGAATTTTTAAGTCTTAATTGTTTATTTTTTGAATTGCAGTTTTAAAATTAATTTTTAAATAAGCTATGATTTTTGATATACTTACAATATTTCCTCAAGCCATAAAGAGTTATTTTGATTACGGGATACTTAAAAGAGCGATTGATGAAAATAAAATTAAGGTCAATTTCTATGATTTGAGGGAATGGAGTTTGGACAAACATAAAAATGTCGATGATAAACCTTATGGCGGGGGAGCCGGTATGGTTATGATGATAGAGCCTATCTATAGAGCTTTAGCTTCGATAAAAAGGGGGAAAGAAAATGAGAGGATTAAAACCGTATTATTGGCAGCTAAGGGTGATCTTTTCTCCCAAAAAAAAGCGGAAAGTTTTTTGAAGTATGATAGAATAATTTTTATTTGTGGCAGATACGAGGGCGTGGACGAAAGAGTCAGAAAATATCTGTGTGATGAAGAGATTTCGATCGGCAATTATGTTTTAAGCGGAGGCGAGTTGCCGGCGGCGGTGATTGTTGATGTTGTTTCCAGACAGTTGCCTGGGATTTTAGGCAATCGCGACTCTTTAATCGACGAGTCTTTTAGTTTCGAAATTATTCAAGAGTATCCCCAATATACCCGGCCGGAGAAATTTTTAAATTGGTCGGTTCCCAAAGTTTTGACTTCGGGCGATCATGCAAAGATTGATCGATGGAGGCGGATTAAAAGTAAAAGAAGAAAATAATAACCAAACATATAAAATGAGAAACAGCAACCAAGTAGATAAACCATTGGCGGTTACGATTTTTGCTTTAGTGATTTTTGGTTTAGTAATGATTTTTTCGGCCGGCATTGCCTTGTCGTTAAATAATTATGACAGGCCTTATTATTTCTTTTATCACCAACTTTTATATGGGGTGATTCCCGGTCTGATTCTTTGGGTTTTGGCTCAAAATATTAACTATAAATTTTGGAAGAAAAATTCGTTTTGGATGTTTATATTTGTCATAATTCTGTTGGTTTTGGTTTTGTTTGTCGGGGAAAGATATAAAGGGTCTACGAGGTGGTTGAATGTCGGTCCGGTTAATATTCAGCCGACAGAAATCGCCAAACTGGTGGTTGTTTTATATTTGGGAGCCTGGATGAGTAAACGCAAAGATAAAATTAAAAGTTTTTCCCAGGGTTTTATACCTTTTTGTTTTATCCTTTTAATTTTAAGTCTTTTGATTATTGTCCAGCCGGATGTGGGAACTTTGGGTTTGATAGTCGCGATTTCAGTTTTAATGTTTTTTATGGCAAAAGGCAGGATAAGTCATTTGCTTTTATTGTTTATTGTTGGCATATTATTATTTTATGTGCTTATTCAAATAGAACCTTATAGAATGGCGAGATTACAAGCTTTTAGGGATCCGGGTGTGGATCCCACCGGTATCGGATGGCAGGTGCAGCAGGCCAAGATTGCTATCGGCAGTGGTGGGTTGTGGGGGAATGGTTTGGGCCATGGTCGCCAGAAATTTTTGTATTTGCCTGAACCGATAGGAGATTCGATTTTTGCCATAATTTGTGAGGAATTGGGGATGATTGGAGGTGTGTTTTTGATTGGTTTGTTCTATGTAATAGCCTGGAGAGGTCTTAGGATATCCAAACAAGCGCCGGACGAATTCTCCAAATTGGTCGCCGGAGGAATTACGGTTTGGTTTGTGCTTCAGGCTTTTATGAATATTGCCGCGATTACTTCCTTGATTCCCTTAACCGGGATTCCGCTGCCTTTTGTTTCTTATGGAAGTTCGGCTTTAATTATCTCTTTAGTCGGAGCCGGG
Source organism: Candidatus Moraniibacteriota bacterium (assembly GCA_014729445.1). GTDB lineage: Bacteria > Patescibacteriota > Minisyncoccia > CAIUEV01 > JAHKAQ01 > WJJX01. Next base: position 12,375 of record WJJX01000089.1, read on the forward strand.
ATATTGTTAAATATATCAAAAAATAAGCTAAATCAATGAAAAAGACCAGGAAAATAAAAGTGGGTTCGCTCGTTATTGGCGGCGGCAGGAGCAAGCAAATTGTTATTCAGTCAATGACTAATACCAGAACCAAGGATTTAAGGCAGACTTTAACTCAAATTAAACAGCTTGAGAATGCCGGTTGTGAATTGGTTAGAGTGGCCGTTTTGGATCAGGAAGACGCAAAAAGCATCTTCAAATTAAAGAAGCAAATCGGGATTCCTCTTGTGGCCGATATTCATTTTGATTATAAGCTGGCTTTACTTTCGCTTAAATCAGGGGCGGATAAGATCAGAATTAATCCCGGAAATCTGGGCAGAGCGGAAAATTTAAAAAAAGTTGTTGATCTATGCAGAAAGATTAATACTCCGATTCGAATCGGAGTGAATTCAGGCTCCATAGAGAAAGAAATTTTGAATAAATACAAAAAACCGACAGCCGAGGCTTTAGCCGCTTCAGCGCTTAAGAACTTGGCTATTGTTGAAAGTTTGAATTTTGATAAAATAGTTTTATCGATGAAGCACAGTGATGTTTTGGCCAATATTAAAGCTTATGAATTGGTTAGTCAAAAGGTTGATTATCCTTTGCATTTAGGTTTAACAGAAGCGGGGACTTTTTTAAGCGGGGCGGTTAAATCTTCGGTCACAATGGGGGTATTGCTCCATCAGGGAATCGGAGACACCTTAAGAATTTCTTTGAGCGGGGATCCGGTTCAAGAAATCGGGGTTGCTAAGAAAATTTTGAAGGCTTTGAATTTAAGCAAGGATCAGATTGAAATAATAAGTTGTCCCACTTGCGGTCGAACAACGGTAGATGTAGAAGAGATCGCCAGTCGAATTGAGGAAGCGACTACTGGGATTTCCAAAGATTTAAGTGTGGCGGTTATGGGTTGTTTGGTGAACGGTCCGGGGGAGGCAAAAAGAGCCGATCTGGGCGTGAGCGGAATAGATAGAGATAATGACTATTTAATGTTTTTTAAAAAAGGTAAAACCTTAAAGAAGATACATAAAAATGAAGTGGTAAATTTCTTGATTAAAGAAATCGCTAAATTTTAGAAATAAGTTTAAATAATTTTTGGGATGAAAAATATTTTACATGTGGCAATTATTCCGGACGGTAATCGAAGATGGGCGCGCAGTAAAGGTCTAAAACCCTGGGAGGGACATGAAGCGGGGGCCAAGAATCTGGAAAATATTTTGGAATTCGCTAAAGAATTGGGAATTACCCATTTAACTTTTTGGGGTTCCTCCAGGGATAATTTGATTAAGCGTCCTTATCGCGAAAGAAGGGCATTGTTGCAAATTTACAAGGATTATTTCAACAAGGTTTTAAAGTCAAAAAAGATTTATGATAATCGGATTAAGATTAATGTGTTGGGCGATTGGGAGAAGGCTTTTCCTGCCCACTTAAAGACTCTGATTAGAAAGGTGGTAGCTAAAACCAGAAAGCATAACAATTTCATCGTTAATTTTTTATTGGCTTATTCCGGCGATTATGAAATGATTGAAGCGGTTAAGAGTATTGCCATCGATTATAAAAAGGAATATCTTGTAAAGATAGATGCCAAAGTGATAAAAAATTATTTGTACACTAAAGCTTTGCCTGAGGTGGATTTGTTAATCAGAACCGGTTCTTTTAAGGATCCGCATTTATCAGCGGGATTTATGATGTGGGATACAATTAATTCCCAGATTTATTTTTCCAAAAAGGCCTGGCCGGATTTTGATAAAATGGAATTAAAAAAAGCGATTGAAAATTTTTGTAATAATGAGAGAAGATATGGTGCTTAAAAAAAAATTTAGAGCTAAAAATTGGAAATTTCTACCAGTTGTTTTGTTGTTGTTTTGTCTAAGCGCTTGTCAAGTTGAGAAAAATGAGGCCTCAAAGCCGCTGGAAGAGGAAAAGATCGATTTGAAAAATAGTCATGAGACTGATGAATTGGATATTGAAAATAAAACATTGATTAATTCAAGAAGTATAACCAGAAATAATGGCGGCAAGGTTAATTTTTTAAAAAATTTTGATTATCCTAAATTGGAGCAGATATACGAATTGTCCAAGAAGGAAAATTTGGATAAGAGTGAAATTGAGTATTTAAAGGATTGCAGCGATTACTATAAAGGATTTTGTTTTTTGGTATTATATGATCAGACTTCTTTATGGTATAATAATTTAGTAAAGGAATTAAAAATTGAGCAAAAGGAGTTTGTGGAAGTAAAATCTAATACGATTTCGGCCTTAGGTCTTTTAAATTATGCCAATAAGATAAACAGAGAATATCCGAAAGTCAATTCGGTGGTTTCAAATTATATTTTGTATATGGAGTTTAAGAATATGGATTTGTGGACTCAAAAGGAAGGAGAGGATGAATTGATCTATCTTGAAGAATATTTTAGAGACGACTTTATTGAAAGTTTCTATTTTGATAAAATGCAGGGGATCGAAGATCAAGACTCAGAGGATGGCTTGAGGAAAGAGGCAAATGCTTTGATAGAAAATTTATAAAATAAATAATAATTAATTTTTAAAAAAGAATGAAAAAAATTTTAAAGGAAAAAAAAGTATTAATTACAGTCGGCGTCGTTGTGGTTATTTTATTGATTTTGATTTTTGTTTCGAAACTGACCGGAGATAATAAAGGAGAGGGGCGGGAAGGTCTCGAGGATGGAGAAAACTATACTTCCGAATTTAGCGATCTTAGCAAACAAGAACCTTTGAATCCCGAGGAGGTGAGCCCCTTTTCCGGATTAAAGTGTGAGAATCCCGATAACAAGGATAGAAGAGCGATTGCGGTTATGTTAGCTTCCGATCCGAGTACCAGACCTTTATCCGGGGTTAGTTCCGCTGATCTGGTAATTGAAATGCCGGTAATTACAAGTCAGGTTACAAGATTGATGGCTCTTTATGTTTGTAATTCTCCCGAAGAGATTGGATCTATTCGAAGCACCAGACATGATTTTTTGACTTTAGCCAAAGGAATGGATGCGATTTTAGCTCATTGGGGAGGTCCCGATTTTGTCTTGAATTATTTGAAAGATGAAGATCCGGTCCCCAATTTGGATGCTCTTATTTATGAGGGAGATAAGGCTACTTCCCCTTTTTGGAGGAAACCGGAAATTCCAAAGCCTGATAATGGATTTGCCACCTATGATAATCTTTTGAAACAAGCTGAGGAATTAGGTTATAGAACGGAAAATTATTTCGAGGGATATCCACATAGAAAGGAAAGCCCCAAAGAAGAAAGAGGCTCCAGAGGCAAGTTGACTGTAGGATTTCCCAAGGCTTATAAAATGAATGTCTATTATGTTTATGATCCCGAGAGCAACAGTTATTTGAGATATTGGGCAGGAAATATGGATATAGACAAAAACACTCAGGAACAGATAGCGCCTAAAAATGTCGTGGTTGTTTTCGCGACATCGAGACAGATCAAGGGTCAGTACAACGATGTTGATATAGAAGGCGAAGGCGAGATGCATGCTTATATTGAGGGAAAAGAAATCCAGGGAACTTGGGTTAAAGAAAAGGAGAATTGTGTAATTGGAGACGAATTGGTTTGTGTGAGTTCTTCCAAATTGAAATTTTTAAATGAGGACGGCGAAGAAATCACTTTTATTCCTGGTCAGGTTTGGATCGAAGTTTTGGAGCCGGGTCAAAAATTGGAATGGGAGCCTTTATAAGTTGAAAATTTTTGATTAGATCAGACTATGCTTTATTTATTTTACGGTGAGAATAGTTATTTGCTTAGCAGAAAAAAACTCGATATTGAAAGCAGGGGTAAGAAAGCAGGTGTTGAATTTAACAGATTTGATGCTTCCCTGGATTTAGACGAGTTCTTAATTAAACAGTCAATAGCGAGCGACGGTCTGTTTGGCGTTAAAAAATCGATTGTTTTTTGCGATTTTATTTCTTCTTTGCCGGATAGCAAAATTGATTTTTTGCTTGCTCTAATCAAGGAAAACAGTGAATATGTTATTGAAGATAATAATTTGAATCTTTATTTTTTTGAAAGCAAGCCGAAAAAAAACAGTAGGATTTACAGATTTTTATCGAAAAAAGCGGCTGAAAAAAAGGAGTTCAAGCTTTTAAAAGGGACAAAGCTGTTGAAATTTCTGGAAAACGAAGTGCAAACTTTGGGGATTAAAATTGGGGTCGCGGATCTTAGATATTTGGTTTATATTTTGAATGAGGATCTTTGGAGAATTATTAATAATTTGAAAAAGTTAGCCGCTTTTAAGGCAGGCAAGCAGATAGAAAAAAAGGACATTGATAAATTGGTGGAACCGGTTTTTGCCAATAACATTTTTAAAACAATAGAGGCCATTGGTAGAGGAGACAAAAGAACAGCTTTAAATTTAATTAAAAAACATATTCAGGAAGGAGATCATGAATTGTATTTGCTTTCGATGATAGTTTATCAGTTCAGGATTTTAATAAAGATAGATTCGGCTTTAAGATCAGGTTTAGATTCTGCCAGTCTTAGCAAAAAATTGAAACTGCATCCTTTTGTGGTTAAAAAGAACGGGGTTTTTTTAAGGGGTTTTTCCCAAAATAAACTGGCGGTGGTTTATAAAAAACTGGCGGAAATTGATTATTCTGTTAAAAAAGGCAACTTGGCGCCCAGGCAGGCTATAGAATTGTTTGTCGCTTTTGCTTAAGATATAATTTATTTTTGTTTGTTATTTTTGAATAGCTGGCTTTTTTTTCTGGCGCCTGTGTTTTTCTTAATAACTTTTTTTTGAACGGCTTTGTCAATGATCTTTTGAGCTTTTGCCAGACGTTCCTTGATTTTTTTTAAATCTTTTTTCTCCGCTTCTATAACTTCTTTTGCTTTTTTGATAGCTTTCTTCATGTCGTCTTTAACAGTCTTATTTTTAACTTCTTTTTTTTGACTGCTTTGCATGTATTTTCGAGCCGATTTTTTTATGGGCATAAAAGTTTTATTAATGATTTTTGACTTGATTGGATTATAGAAGTATTATTAACATGTAGCTTGATAAAAATCAAATTTTTTGATTAATAAAATTTAAGTTTATATTAATTAAAAATAAAAAATGAAGATTTTGTCGATTAATTCCGGGAGTCAAACATTAAAATATCAGTTGTTTGAACTTAAAGGTTTTAAACTTATAAAAAAGGGGGCGGTTTCGGATATTGGTTTTGGCGCAATTAAAAATCATAGAGAGGCTTTGAGAAAAATTTTAACCGAATTGGACGAACATAAAAAAGAAATCAAATTGATCGGCCATAGGTATGTAAATGGCGGCAAGTTCATTGAGCCTACGGTGATGAATAAAAAGATTGTTTCGGCAATCGAACAATACAACAATTTAGCACCATTGCATAATCCGGCTAATTTAGAGGGAATTAAAGCCTCCTTGAATTTACTGCCTGAAGCATTGAATGTGGCGGTTTTTGATACCTGTTTTTATAAGGATCTGCCGAAAAAAGCTTATACCTATGCGATTAATAAGAGGATACAGAAAAAATATGGTTATCGAAGATATGGTTTTCATGGGACTTCTCATAAGTATGTGGTTAACGAGGCCGCTAGGCTGCTTGGCAAAGATTTGGATGAGTTGAAATTGATTTCTATTCATTTGGGCGGAGGAGCCAGTATAACCGCTACAAAATATGGTCGGGCCATTGATACAAGTATGGGGTATACGCCGGCCGAAGGTTTGGTAATGATGACCAGATGCGGTGATATTGACGCGGGAATTTTGATTGATTTAATGCGCCAGGGTTACGACAGTGAAGAAATTGATAAGCTTGTCAATATGGAAAGCGGTTTATACGGTTTATGCGGTAAAAAGGGAATGCTTGAGATTTTAGAAAGTTTAGACGAGCAAAAGATTAAGGACGCTTTTGAGGTTTATATTTATCGTTTAAGAAAATACCTGGGCGCTTATTTTGCAGCTCTAAATGGTTGTAACGCGGTTATTTTTACCGGAAGTGTCGGATCCGGAGCTCCGATTACCAGAGAAAAGGTCGTTAAAGATTTGGATATTCTAAAAGATGTCGAAATTTTGCCCATTGAAACCAATGAGGAGTTAATGATAGCTAAAGATGCCTATTTGACTTATAAAAATTCGCAATAAAAGAATTAATTAGATAATTTTTATTAATGAAGGTATTATTACTTGGCGGGGGTACCGGAGGTCATTTGTATCCGTTGTTAAATGTAACTAAAAAATTCAAAGAGCTTAAAGGAAACCGGGTTGAATTTTTATATATTGGGCCCAAGAATCGATTTTCCAAGCAGATATTAGAAGATAACGGGATAAAAGTTAAAGGTATCTTTACGGCAAAATGGAGAAGGTATTTTTCTTTGAGAAACTTTTTGGATATTTTTCTTTTTCCTCTGGGGTTTTTTCAAAGTTTGGTGCATGTTTTATTTTTTATGCCGGATGTGGTTTTTTCCAAAGGCGGTTACGGGAGTGTAGCCCCTACCATTGCGGCAAGACTTTATTGGATTCCGATTTTAATTCATGAGTCGGATACCGTTCCCGGAATGGCGAATAGATTTATGGCGAGTTTGGCCGATAAGGTGGCCATTTATTTTGAGGGGACAAAAGAATATTTTAGAGCAAAAAAAGTGTTTTTGGTCGGTAATCCGGTAAGAGAGGATATTAACCAGGGGAATGTCCAAAGAGCTGTTGAGATTTTTAAATTACATGGCAATAAACCGGTTGTTTTTGTGATCGGAGGAAGTCAGGGTTCTCAGTTTATAAACGAGCAGATTATAAAAATTCTTCCAGGTCTTTTGCAAAAATATCAAATTATTCATCAGATAGGTGAAAATAATTTTAAACATTTAAAAGAGTTTGCCGATAAGCGAAAAGTCGATTTAAATCAAAGTGATTATCATCCTTTTGAATATTTGGGCCAGGAGATTATTCATGCTTATAAAATTTGTAATTTGATTGTTTCAAGAGCCGGCGCGACGACCATTGCTGAAATAGCGGCGGTGGGCAGGCCCTCGATTTTGGTTCCTTTAGCCGGGGGCGCCAATAATCATCAGTTGGAAAACGCCTATTATGTTGGAAAATCGGGCGGCGCTTTTGTTATGGAAGAGAGGAATTTTCAAGGTGATTTATTACTGCATAAAATTGATCAGATTTTAAGCAGCGATTATTTATGTCAAAAATTGAGCGCTTCCATTAGGAATTTGTATTATCCTAACGCTTCGGATAAGATTGTCGAGGCTTTGCTCTATTTGAGCAAAGAGGTTAAATAAATTTATTGTAAAAAGTTGTGTCTGTGCTAAATTAAAAGTAGCGCAGTATTATTTTTAAAAAGACAGAGACAGAGAAACAAACAAACAAATAAAGAAAATAAAGGTTAAGATGCAGGAGAAGGGCAATAAAAGAAAATCCCTAATAATCAGTTTTTTAGGGCTGCTGTTAGTAGCTTTGTTTTTGGTGTTGTTTTTTTATTCCGCGATTTTAGGCACTTTAATTTTACTTACGGTTTTAATTATCTTATCTTACAAGATAAACACTCCGATTCCATTATTATCCAGCATTTTTAAAGACATATATTTTAACACCAAACATAATTTATTAATTTCAAACAATAAATATCAAAGACTTTACTTTAAGACAAAACTTAAATTAATCGGTTATTTGGTAATATTATTTCGAGATTCATATTCAAGCTTTGATATTACCAGAGAGGAATTATTTAACGAATACGAAAGAATCGCTAAAAGAAATATTAATAAAAAAGAATTTATAGAAACCAAAGACTTAATCGAAGAAGTAAGATTAAGAAACGGCAGAGTTAATAAAGACTGGTTAAAGTATTTGGAGGATTCGTTGTTTAACGTTCATCAAAAGAGATTAAAGAAAGTAACCGGAGTAACTTTAATACTAAGCACTTTTTTAATTTTGTTTTTAACTTTTCTACCCAATTATATGCCGGCGTTTGCGGGGGTATATGAGAAGACGATGTGGAGGAGATTTTTCACTTGGGAGGAGAAGAAGATAATCGGGTGGTTTGCTTCAAAACAGGTAGCGCATGACCTAGAAACGAAACACACCAGATTTAAGAATGTTATTTCCAATTATCATTTAAAGGATAGTATTGATTTGGATAAAATCGAAGGTTTGGAGGATAAAATTGAGGAATATGACAACAATAACGATTCCTATGAGGAGAGGATAACGGAGCTAGAAAGGTTGATTGAGAGTGGCGGGGCAGGGGGAAGTTCGGTTTGGGAGCAGGCGGGGAGCGGGGATATTTATTATAATTCGGGTTATGTGGGGATTGGGACGGCCAATCCTTTGGGGAAGCTGGAGGTTGTCGATAGCTCTAGTTCTCAATTAAGGTTGAGTTATTCGGGAAGTGAGTATACCGAGTTTAAGACGGATGCCAATGGTAATTTAAGGATTGTTCCCACGGGAAATACTATAAAGATGTTTGGAGCTGATATATATCTCGATTCGATTCAAGAGAGAGGGTTGTATTGGGGATCGATATATAATGCTTTTAAATGGGATGCTACTTTTGGTCCGGTTTATCTAAGTGGCGGTAGTAATGCCATTGTAATGGACACTAATGACAACAGTCCGGATGCTTATTTTGCTGTTTTGGAGGGAAGCAGTGATGTCTCCTCAGCAAATGAATTAATGAGAATTACTAAAAGTGGCGATATGGGATTAGGCACAAACTCGCCAGATGTTCATTTACACGTTTCAGGAACAGGATTACAAGATATTGGGGTGGAATCATCCAGTGGCGGGTTTTTTAGATTAATAGCTGCTACTAATTCCGGGATGGGATATAAAGACGGAACTTTGTGGTTTTTAACAGCAAAATCAACCATAGACGCAGCAGGCAATGAAGCAATACCTTTTGTCGTGGGCACAAATTATTACACAAGATTTCAAGGCGGTAGTGTTAGCACAGCCAATCCTGACAGAGTTTTAGAGGCTTTGGATAGCTCCAATCCTCAATTTAGGCTCACTTATACAGACGGGAGTGTTTATACTGATTTACAAACTGATTCTAGTGGGGATTATAATATTTCTCCAACAGGCGACCAGGTGGAAATAAACGGGGCTGATATTGATTTAGATGCAACACAAGATAGGGGCTTATATTGGGGGTCGATATATAATGCTTTTAAGTGGGATGCTACTTTTGGTCCGGTTTATCTAAGTGGCGGTAATAATGCCATTGTAATGGACACTAATGACAACAGTCCGGATGCTTATTTTGCTGTTTTGGAGGGAAGCAGTGATGTCTCCTCAGCAACTGAATTAATGAGAATTACAAAACAGGGGAATTTGGGAGTTTCTACCCCGACTCCGGACAGGAGATTAGACATCCTAGATGCCACCAACCCTCAGCTTCGCCTAACCCAGGCCGACGGCAGCGCCTATGTTGATTTTCAAGCTGACGCTAATGGGGATTTGTACATAACTTCCAATAATTCCGTGGGCAATACTGATATTTATCTTGACGGCAATATTATCCACACTTCTGATATTTCCAAGAAAAAAGATATAAGAACTTTGGAGTACGGCCTTCAAGATCTGATGAAATTAAATCCGGTTAATTATAACTGGAAGAACGGGGGAGAGGGCGAGATAGGGTTTATCGCTCAAGAGATAAAAGCGATTATTCCGGAGGTGGTGCACGGCAAAGACGGGAATATGGGGGTGGCTTACGCGCAATTGACCGCGCTTGCGATAAAGGCGATCCAGGAGCAGCAGCTTGAAATCGAGGAGATTAAATTGGTTAATTCCAATCAGGATGATAAGATTTTAAATTTATTGGAAGATACGGATTCCCTAAAAGATAAGCAGGATTTAAATGAACAATATTATAGCGATTTAGTAAAG
>WJJX01000090.1 GCA_014729445.1 Candidatus Moraniibacteriota bacterium
AACCCCAGGAATCGGTCACCGAAAATTTTTTATTCAGCAAAAAATTTTCATAATTAAAATAAAAGGGTTTTATTAAAAACAAACTAATAAGGTGTAAAAAAATGAATAATCCGATAAAGACCAGCGGCCAACTCAACTTAAAACCGGGCTTTAATTTGGATAATTTATCTATAATTTTATACTTTTTAGCCATTAAACTGAACGAAACAGCCGCCAAAATTCCATAAAGCGGATAAAGAACAATCCCGTATCTAACATTTAGAAAAATACCGCCCATAATTCCGCCCAATATAAAAACATAAGGAATAAATAAAAGAAAATAAACAATCGGTTTAGCTATCTTGAATTTACCGATTCCAAATCCCCCCCATAAAAAGGCGGCTAAAATTAAAACCAGGGGATGCATCGCAAAAAAGAAATTTTGAGTTTGAATTGCCAGACCCAGAATGGCTTTCCAGATGGGATTGTTGATCTGTTTTAATTGACCAAAATTTATTTTCTCTCCGGAAAGCGCTTCTTCTTTAATATTTTTTAAAGGAAAAAACGAGGCGTCGGTCCAGGCATTCAGCAAAGAAATTAATAACAATAATAACAGCGTCAAAGCCAAACCCCTAGAAAAAACTACCGTAGCTTTCAATAAAAAATCTTTTTTATTATTCAAAAATTTTATAATGCCAAAAGGAAGAGCGATAAATAAAAAAACAAAAATCAAAAGACTGAAAGGAGCCAGAGGAAACATAAAGTCCCCTTTTTCGGTAAAAAGAAAACTCCTTAAATTAAAAAAATCGATAAACACGTCAACAATCGGCTGCAAAGCCGGAGAATAAATCGTTGCATAAAGCAAATGTTTAGGCTTTTGAATTACCGCCGGCATAAACAGGCAAATAACCAGCCAGGAAATTAAAACAATCGCCGTATAGGCAAAAACATACTTTCCGTTCAATTTCCATTTTCTTTTAAACAAATTAAGCGAGAACTTTTGAAGCAGTTTATTTTCCTTATCAAACAGCCAATATAGTAGAAAGATCAAAGGAAAAAACAAATAAAGCAGCGAAGCCGTATATTTGCTAAGCAATGAAAATCCCACCAAAATACCGGTTATAATAACAAATTTCCGCTCCCCGGTTTCCAAAAAGGCAAAAAAGGCTAAAAGTGAAGCCGTAAAAAAGCTCCACAACAAACTATCGGGATTAATAATCTGCGTCATTCCGATCAAAATCGGACTCAACCCGATAAAAACTATCGAAATTTGGGGAATCAAAGATTTCAAGGGAAAGATTTTCACAAGCAGCCAAAATATCAAAGGAAGCATGATCAATCCGTTAAACAAAAGCAATGGCAGTCTGAAAGCCAGGTTTATTTTCTCTGTTTGGTCAGTGTGATAAATACTGTACGCATTTTTTCTATCCCCGTCCGAATCAACAATTTTATATTGATTCTGCGCTTTTAAATTTTGATGCGTATCCGGATCTGGAGCAAACGGCAAACCCAGCCCGGACAACAAAACCACTGTCACCCCCGGCTTATCGTTTGGCCGGGTTTTTTTCCATCTCCCTTCAGTCAAGCCTTCCCTTACGCCGTTATAATACTTTTCAATCCGATCATATTTCCAAAGCGGCTCGTCAATGGTTTCAAACTTAGTAAGGTGATAACTTCCAAAGATAATAAAACCCAAAACAACCGTCAATAAAAGCCCAAAAGCGGTCTTTTCCAATTTGGAAGCCTGCTTGATTTTTTTTACAATTTTTTTCATTAATTGGATTTTATTTAATCAAATTCATCAATCTTTCTGCAAAAATACTCCATAGCCACAAGCCCCTCCCTGATCTCCTCCCTTAGATCATTTAGATCATCTTGATCCTCTGTAATATCACCTTCACCATCTTCGCTTCTATTAAGCCTATCAATAAATTCTTGAATATTTCCAGGAATATTTGTTTCGCTATATTTTTCAAAATTAGATTTGATGTTTTCAAGCTTCTTAATCAAATCTGAATCTGTCGAACATTCATTTAAGCACTTAATTACCTCCACAAATAAATGGTTAAGCACGGACAATTTCGCTATCTCAGTTACTTTTTGAGGCTTTTTTAATCCTAAAGATTTAATCTTTTTTTTAATTCTATCCATTCTTAAAATTGTCTGCTCCCTTTCTTTTATTAATTTTTTGATTTGATTAATTTCAAACTCCAAACCCTTATGTCCTTCAGCTAATCGCCTATCTATTATTTTTTCAATCAAGCTCTTATCTTGAACTTTAAATAATTCCAGAATGCGGGCTTTCATTGTTGGTAAAAACTTGCCTTCTTTTAATTCTTTTAAGATAGTTTCCACCTTTTCTATAGATCCCGAATCATTGAAACATTCCTTCAATAAATCCTTTAAATCAAACTTGGATTCCAAATTTTGGACAATGAAGTCAGGATCAAAGATAAATTTGTACTTATTGTTTCTTCTTCTGGAGACAAAAAAGGCTCCATCGAAATTAAGCTCTTTATAATTACAAAGTCTCAATGCTACATATAAAGGCAGTCCATAGTTGGGATCTTTAATTTGACTCAACGCTTCATTATATTCGTTTTCGGTAAGGAAACCATCCTGATCTCCGGGATAAAAAATAACTTCACTGCCATAACGAGACTCAACGTAATAAGCACTGTCAGGATCTTTGGGAAATAAATATTTTCTGGATGTGAGCAAGTTATCCATATGACCCAAGTCAGCTAGGGCCGAAAAAACCAAATAAGGTATTACTTTATTTAAAACTAATCCCGGCCTCTCATTTCGGCCCAAATTACGGCCATAGTTATCCTGGGGCAATTGTTTTTTTTCAAAAACAAGCCCTCCGCTTGAACGGATTTCCTTCTCTGCTTCCAGCGACTTCAAATCGGATTCCAAAATCAATGAGGGCAATCTAATTTCTCCAGCTGGCCTTTCTTTTTCTTTTTCTCTTACCATTTAAAACCAAAATTAATAATCTTATTTAAATCCTATTAAACCAAAAATTTAAAATATAGACAATTCAAACTTTGATAATTTAAAAATAAATGCTAGAATTTAAGCATCTTTAAAATATTCATAACAACTAAATAATTATCAAACAAACAATGAGCAATCAGAAAAAATTACTGGGTATTGGTTTTTTTGGTTTTATTATTCTAGTCGCGGTCGGATTCACCATCTATACCAGTCAAAGCTTCGAGGCCGAAACAACAGAAGAACCGATTAAAAAAGAAATTCCTGAAAAAACAATTAAGGAAAACTACTCCTTAATCACCGATCTTCCTTGCGAAAACTATCAAAAAAGAGCCTATGCCATAATGTATTCCGGTGACAGAAGCGCCAGACAATATTTTTCCAATTTATCCTTAGCCGATTTTGTTCTTGAAATACCCCATCGCTACGTCCACGGTCAACCCAGACTAATGGGCGTTTTCCAATGCAATATTCCAGACATTGTCGGACCGATGAGATCCGGCCGGGTCGATCACATCTCAGTTGCGGCTTCTCTTGACGCCATCTACGTCCCCTGGGGCGGCTCCAGCATCGGCAAATCCCTTTTAAAAAGAGGCGTCGTTGATTTAATCGACTGCAACGGAGAAGTTTATCCCGGCGGCGAAGGCGCCTGTTTTAGGAGAGAAGGCCCGATGAGTATGCTGGAAAAAGCCTCGACCAGCGTTCCCGATCTTATGGAAATTTCAAAAAGAATGGAATATAGAGAAACCTCAAATTTTGAGGGTTTTCCCCACAAAGAAGACAAACCAATAGAAAAAAGACCTGAATTTACGGAAATCGAAATCGGTTTTGAGGCTCCTTCCAATGTCAAATACGTTTACGATCCCGAAAGCAACTCCTATAAGAGATATTTTGACGGCAGCAAAGATATCGACTACGAAACCAAACAGCAGTATGCCCCTAAAAATTTAATCGTCATCTTTACCCAAAAAGAACCCTGGCTCGTGGAAGTCGATTATACCGCTCAGGGTCATTGGGATCCCTGGCAGGGCGTTGACAAACAGCATCGAAAAAACGACAGCGGCCAATATCCCAACATGCAGTTAGGCGACGCCTGGTTTGACTCCAAAACCGAAGGCGAAGCGATTTTCTTTTTGGACGGAGAAAAAATTACAGGTTCCTGGAAAAAAGGCCGAGAAGCCAGCGATCGTTTCCAATTTTTCGATGAAACCGGAGAAGAAATCAAATTTGTTCCCGGCCAAATCTGGATGCACGTCTTAGAAGACTATCAAACTTACAGCTATAACAACAATCAAGCTCAAGTAAAACAACAAAGCGAGCCCGACTCGCTAAACGAGCCGAATTAAAATCCGAAAAATTATTCCTAAATAATATTTCTCTGATAAGACAATTTATCAATCAAATCCTGAATTTGAGTAGAATGTCTTGCCTCCAAAATTGAGCGAAGCATAATCGCTCTGGCGGCTAAGGAATTTAATTTTTGACCGTTTAAAATCTTATTTCGACAATTTTTAAGCTCGTTTGAGTTAGCGTTAATTAAAGCCATAAGATACCGATTGGTGATTTTTCCAACCAAACAGCGACTAATAACCATTACTTTTTTGCCTTTTTTAACGGCCCGAACAGCCGCTCTTCTTATGGGAAAAGGAACATTGCCCAGGGCATGGGACTCGATAACTACCGCCGGAAATCTTTCATCAAGGATTCTCTCGACCTCGTCCTCAATCGGATTTTGACTGGCAAGATTAACTGTTAAAATCTGATTCATTGCATCAAAAATCTCTTTTGCGGAAAATGTATCGACAGTTCTATTATTATATTTCTTTTTTATTCCATTATTCTCTTCGGCATCCAAAAAGTTTAAATTTATCTGAGTTCCATGAGGAGCGTAAAAGGTCATCATTCCTTCCAGATTCTTCGGATGTTCGCTCGGATCTATCTTTAAGAAATCGACTCCATTGTAAATATGATGATTATAAACATAATAAGCTCCCGGCTTTAAATGCATATGCGAAGCTATCATTAATTCGTAAAAATTAACCAAAGCGTCAGAATCAGGTTCATTGATACTTCTATTGGCGCCGGAAACCAAAACCGGTGCGCAATTTTTATCAAACAGAAAAACGTCCATTAAGGAAAGAAAAATATCGGAAGTGTCGGTACCGATGCCGGCCAAAATAGGAACTTTCGGTTTTTTCTTTAGCTCCTGCAGAATCAAAGCAATGATCGGCGCATGCAAAGCAGCTCTGTAATGAGAGCTGTCGCCGCTAAATAAAGGAACAAAGTCCCCTCTTGCCATCTTTTTAACATCCTTAATCCAGGAAAAATGTTTAGTCACATCTTTTCTGTAGCTCTTGGCTTTTTCTAGTCTTAAATTAAAATAGTTCATTATATTCTCCTCATTATGTTCTAAATTTTTTTCCACTTCTTTTAATTCAAGATCACTCATTATTCCCTCCCCTCTTAAACCCTTATCCGAAATTTTCATATCCCAGGTACCGCCAAGCTTATAGAATTTAATCTTTTTAGGAACAGTTCTTCTGGGCTTAATGGTTTTATTATTCTTTATAAACAAATCTTCCAATTGTATATTTAAAGCCTTGGTTATTTTAATAATATTATCAAATGTGATATTCCTTTCTCCTCGCTCCAGACTGGAAATGTAAGTATGATGAAGATTGGAAAGTTCGGATAACTTTTTCTGAGTCATTTTATTTTTCTTTCTTATTTCAGCGATTCTCCTCCCAAGCTCGATTTTAAATTTGTTCATGGTAAATGTTTATTTTTAAATAAAGTATCCATATAAGATATTATATGATAATATATATATAAGTAAAGTATTACTCAAATGTCAATATCAAAAAAACCTTATAAAAATAGGATTTTAAAATAAAAAGCCTAAAAAATCTAACTACAGATTAATAAATTTGCTTATAAGAAAACTAATTAATTAAAAAGGTTAAAATTTTTAATTTTAATATAATCTTTGACTTGATTTTTAATAATGCAAAAAAGCCACCCTGGAAAGAATGGCTTTTTCTTTTTTATAGTTTTTTAAAGGCAGTTAATCTTTATAAACGACGTAAGTATCGCCCAAATAATCGTGTAAAGCTCTCTTTTTGTCGGTAAAGCCAGCCATTATATATCCAATACCAAGAATTGCTTCTGAAATGAATTTGCCCAAAGTTTCTCGAAGTAAAATTTTACTCAAATCAAGCTTTCCCTCTTTTGCAACAACCTTAATGTTCATAGCCTTCTTTCCAATAGTTTGCCCATTCCAATAGTGTATCAGCAAAACATTATAAGCCATAACCAATCCGAACATCATTAAATTAAACAGAAAATCAAAATAATTATCATCAAACAAGTCAAGCGGACTCAAGAGTATTCCACCAATTATGCCAACAATTAAAGCGTCAAGTAAAAAAGCCGGAAATCTAATCCAAAATCCAGCATATCTATGATTTCTTTTTATCATTTAATTTAATTAAAAAATTAATAAATATTAATAATATAATAGCACATTAACAATAATATGTCAATAATAGTACAGGATCTGTTGTATGTTTACAATATTTTCAGACTAATTAATTCTCTTTAATCTATCTTAGCATGCTGTCCAATTTCTGGGACTAAGTATTAAGTATATAGGTCCTGCCCAGTTAATTGTCTTAAACATAAATTTTTGCTAAATTAAAATTACAAAAAACACTCTTAATTCTTGAATAATGAAACAAAAATTAAAATCCAAACTAAACATAGGATTGTTTAAGAAAAACAACTTTTATTCAACATTAATTTTAGCCTCCTTTTTGTTGATAAGTGCCTTTTATATTTTTAAAATAATCAACGCCGCCAGCATAGTAAACGACGCTTACACCTTTAAAGATTCCTTTCAAGACTCTACTGGTGTCGATTTGGATCAAACCAATGGTTTTGTCAATATCGGCGGTGCCATGATGGCTACCGCTCAGGAAGCCAATTTACATTCTCATTGCTTCTCTCTGCCGCAGCCTTTGAGCGGAAATTTTTTAGGTTGGAGTTTCGCCCAAATCGAGCTGGAGAATACTTTGGACCTTGCTTCCAATCAATTTCAAATTTTAAATTGCTCCGATAACCAAACGGTTTTTTCTCAAAATTTAAGCCAGGGAATAAACGAACTGGATATTTCTTCTATTCCCGCTACGGTTTCTCAGGTAAAATTTGTTTTCAACGCGGTTCATACCGGCGACCCCAATGGCAGCGCTACGGCGGTGAAGTTAAATTTTTGGGAGGCTTACGGCAAGTCGGAGGGAATAACCAATTTAACTGTAAACCCGGATCAAAATCCGGTCAATCATAGTACGACTGTGTCTTTTTCCTTCGAATTCACTTCCAACGGAGCCGAAACCGTTGATCCTCTGCTTAATATTTCTATGGAAGATATTAATGGCAATGGGATCGATTACGGCTTAGCAGAAGATGCAACGGTTTGTTACGACTTAAACAATAACGGAATAGTGGAACATACTGACGAAGAATGCGATTTTTATAAACCTATTCTTTTCCGCGAAGCCTTTGAGGGCCCTAATGGGGAAACAGCAAGCACTCCCTCCTTTAACTCCTCCTCGGGAAATATAACCTATGAATTGGATAATCTGCCTGACGGTTATTCCGGCGCGGTCAGCGTTTTATTTTTTGTACCTGGGAGGTATATCCATCAAAAAACCTTTGCTGTTCGTGCTACTATGGAGTTTGGGGCCACTTCTGCCTCCGGCACGCTCAACAATCGACAAAAGATCGAACATACTTCTGCAAATGTCACGGTTAATTACTCTGAAAGTAAGAATTTTTACAATTATAACAACAGCACTAGCCTTTATCCCTATACCGGAGAGCTGTTGCCAGGCACTACAGGAGTTTTGCATAACTACCGGTTTTGGGGCGCAGAGACCGAGGGCGGTGTGATAATTTCTTATCACGCGGGAGCGGGAGATTGTATTCCGACTTTCGATTCCAATTATATTTATACCAGATCAGGATATCCTTATCGGATTATACAACAGCCGGCCGACGGCTCCCTGCTGGATGAAACCAATCCTTTTGTGGTTAAATTTTACCGCGGTTATGATAATCGAATCGGAGCTTATTTTACCGTACCGGCTACTTGTAGCGAAGGCCAACAGATAACCACTCAAGGAGAGGTTTTGCACGAAGCTTCCGGTTGGACGAGCTCCCGTTCCACCACCACCAATATTATTGAAAACTTTGAGGATGTGGTCTGCAGAAACAGATTAACCTGGCATACTTATCCTATTATGAGCGGCAATGAAATCGCCAACGATTATAGACCCTGGGTTTATTATAATAATAACGGCTCTATTTCTCCCGGCCAATATTATTTGCATCGTTTATACAGCCATGGAAGGTGGGCTAAGCAAACAATTGATCTGGAACATCTTTACATAATTTTAGAGACCCCCGATCATTTAACTTTTCATGGTGTCAGATACGCGGCAAATATCTCTAGTTTATATAAAGATTCAACCAACACCGCTCTTGCCCCAAACGATCCTTCTTTTGATTATTCGAACCCTGTCTCCTCCGGCTGGAAAGAAGTGGATATAAACTGGAGCGGTCTTTTCGAGGATGAGGCCGACGATAACAACCCCAGAGGAATTATCAAACCTGGCACCAGACTTTTAATAATAAAAGACAACGATCAATACAATACTCTTATAAGTTCTCCTCAGTTAATTTCTCGCGTTTGCGACGGCAGCTGGGATTGCCAAGCGCCCGCAGAGGGAACAAGGCTTCGCCTAGACAATACAACAAGCTCCCATGTTTACTCTTATCAAACTCAAGTCGCCCCCAATCTTACCGACTGTGGAGAAATAAACAATTATCATTCAGTCTTTGTGGAGGAAAAATCCTATCCCCTAATAAATATTTATGAGGACCTCGACAAAGTCAAAGCCGGAGAAGAGGCCCAATTAAGAATTTATCCCAGAAATCACGCCATGGTTAATCGTTATCCGGAATCGGTCTGGGGAGTGAATTTTTATAATTTAAAAGATAAAATAGATTTGAGCGGTATAACCGGAAAAGTGGTTTTGCCCTCCAGCGGGGAAGTTCCGCATCCTGACCAAAATATCCAAGGTCAAAGCTGTAATCTGGAAGATATTGTTTTTCATCCGATTGAGGCTTCCGCCTGCCAAAACGCAACTAACCCTGATGATCCGGCTTGTTTTGCTTATTGGGAGGTGCCGGCTGCTTGTCAAATGCCTAATGGCTGGGGTACTCTGGGTAGCTATAAAAATACTTACTTTTTTCGGCTTTCGGCACCCGTTTCCAACACGGTTCCTGCCGGTGAAGAATTAACTTTTCAGGCTGAAGTAAGGCAAACAAGCGATCTAAGCACTCTCGGCGCAGATAATACCATTTCCAGAGCCAATTCCAAATATTTCACCAGCACCGCCTCGGTTATTGTTTTGAGTTCGCCAGCGCTTAATGTCAGCCAAACCGGCCCCTCTATCTGGCCACAAAACCGATCCTTTACTTATAACGTGGATACTGAAAATCGGGGCAACGGTCCCAATAATGGAATTTATTCAGTTACTTTACTGCCCAAACAAGGAGACAATTTGGGCAGTCAATTCACTCCTGATTATAAAAAGGTTTATTTAAATTTATCAAACGATGACGCAATTCTCGAATATTCCGATGCCGCCGACTGTTTTGAAAATCCCGAAAGCGAACCCTGGAATGTTTTGAGTTTGGAATCCACTCCCAGAACCGGTTTCAATTCACAGACTCAAGATGACCTTCCTTTAAACGCCGTATGTTTGAGAAGCAGAATTGATCCCAATAGCGATTATTTATTGCTGCCCGGCGATAAAATTTTGACCGCTATTGATATTTTTATTCCGCAAAATAGGAGTGAAGGCGAAGAAATTTTCTCCAAATCCTTATCAGGAGGCAATACCAATTGGAATGGACTTTCTCTTTCCACTGTGGAAACGGAGACTGTTCAAACCCAGGTGGGTTATTCCATTATTTTGGATATGGAAAAAGAATTTTTCCCCGATCCTCAAACAGGCGGAAAGATTAAATGGACTCTAAAATATTCCAATCAATCGGCCGATTCAGCTTCAAATATTATACTTCAAGATACTTTACCTGATACTTTGATCTTTGAGGAAATTGTTTTACCGCTCGAATCCAATCAGATTTGCCAGAATTCCTGTCAAATTCAAAATCCCAATCCCGACGGCAGCGGCGGAATCATTTCCTTTATTATTAATAATCTGGAAGGAGACGATGGCAATCCCAACGACGGCCAAGATCAAGGCGAAATTTCCTTTTGGACCTTTATCAAAGAAAACACTTCATCCGGATCTTTAATTGAAAATTGCGGAACTATTTCTCCGGACGGAGCCGGAATCGGTGACACCGCCTGCGCTTCACTCACAACCTCCAATTTGAATCTTGAAAAAACGCAAATATTATCACCGGATTTTGGTTCCAATCAGGTTCAAATAGAGCAGAATTTCATTGAATACACCATTTCGGCCACCAATAACGAAACTTTTCCGGTCTATTTAAGAATATACGATGAATTTTCCGCTAATGTTTCTTTTGTTCAAGATTCAATTAAAATCAACGGTGCCACAGCCTCCAATGATTTGATTCAAAATAAAATTTTTGATTATACTTTTTCCAAAGCAACCGACCCCGGCGTGAAGGAAGAAATTTCTTTTACCGTTAAAGTAAATCCCGAACTCGCCCGGAATCTTTCGATCAATAACATCGCCAGCGTTTCCTACTGCCAAGATTTAAATGAAGACCAAACCTGTGTGGCGGCTGTAGACACCAATCAGGTGTCGGCCACCACTATTGCCAACGAACTCTCTTCTGACAAAGAAAATCTAAATTTCCCAAAAACCACAATAAATCAAGAAAAACGGCTTGAATTAATCATTTCAAATACGGATTTGGCGCCTTTAACTCTGTTTGATTTTATTATAGAGGATGACGAGGCTTTTCAAGTCGAAGCTGAAGGAGATTGTGAAAAAAACTTGGTTTTAAATCAAGGCGAACAATGTAATTTGATTGTTTCTTTTAGCCCGCCTGATTATTCCAGTTACGAAACAGATTTAACCATCGAAAGCGATGACACTTACGAAAAACAAAAAATTATTAATCTAAACGGATCCGCTTTTATTCCCGGTCTTGAAGTAACACCGCAACCTTTGGTTTTTGAGACTATTTATCCCGGTGAAACCGATAATCAGGTTTTAACTGTTAAAAATACCGGGGATGAAATTTTAGAATTAAAGGATTTTGAACTTCAAGATCCGGATTCGGTTTTTACTCAAACAGAAAATAATTGTAAAAAAGATCTCTCTCCCAATCAAAGCTGCACTCTGATTTTTACTTTTGGCCCGTCTGAAGTAAAAACTTTTAATCAAAGTTATTTGACCATATTTTCCAATCATCCGGAAGCGCCGGAATACCGAGTGGATTTTTCAGCCCAGGCGATTGAGGAGAAAGAGAAAAAAGACTGCGATGAATTGGATGTGCACGATATATCAATCCATGAAACAGGCAAGGATTATGCGGTTATTAAATACAAAACCACCAACAAGGCAAAATCTCAAGTCAATTATTCAAAAAACAAAAAGGATTTAGATAAGGAAGAGGAAAATAAAGACGAAGAAAAACAACATAAAGTAAAATTAAAAAATCTAATAAAAAACACCACTTATTATTTTGAAGCAGAAGCGGAGGATGAATGCAGTAAGAACAAATCAAAAATTTATCAATTCACTACCTTGGGAGATGATTTTATTGATCCAGAGACTTCGCCGGACAACTCTCAGACAATAACTGTTAAGGAAGACGAACAAAATATTTCGACCGATTCAGAGCAAAAGGAGGAAAACAAAGAGCAAGGACATGAGCAAAAAGACCTTCGAGATAAAGCTAAAGACAATCAATCTTTTCTAAAAGAAGAATTGAACCAAGCTGTATTTAAGCTAAAAACCTGCCAGGAAAAAATGGGTTTTAAAAAATTTCTGTTAATCG
>WJJX01000091.1 GCA_014729445.1 Candidatus Moraniibacteriota bacterium
ATATTCTCGACCATTAAGTTTAAGCTGGTTCTTACCCACAAATTTAGCCGAACCAAAGCGGACATCGACTCCCTTTTTACTAAACAACTTAGGGTTTTCATGCTTTTTTACCGCCTTTATTTTGCTTTGAATATAACGGGAAACTTCAGCCATTGACAAGTTGACTTTGGACTTCAATCCGTATTTTTCAAGCTTTTTGCTTAACCTTACCGCACGTGACAGATAAAGCATGGCCTTGCTGGGAATACAGCCCTTGTTCAAACAGTCACCGCCGAAATCCTTCTCGCTTTTATCAATCAACAAAACCTTAAAACCGGCTCTATTCATAAAAGAGGCAATATTTAACCCCGCCGCCCCGGCCCCAATCACAATGAGATCATACTCGTTCTTCCCAAGCCTTCTTGTTTTTTGGATTAAATAACCGATTAAAGCCAGAATTAAAAACAGCAGCAAAGAAATGGATAGCGACTTTGGACTAAATTCAATCAAACCGCTGCCCAAGTAAGTAAAAGCAAAAATCCCCGGAATCATACCTATAAGCGTAGCCCATAAATAATCGCGGAGTCTTATTTTTGTAAGACCGGCCAAATAGTTCAAAACATTGAAAGGAAAAATAGGGGTAATCCTTAAAAAAAGCATCGTCAAAAAACCGTGCTTTTTTAATCTATCATCGTATTGATCAAATTTATTGTTCCAGCGGACAAGCATTTTTTTGATTAGGTCCCGAGCCAGATAACGAGCCAGCAAAAAAGACAAAAAAGAACCAATACCGGCCCCAAAAATCACGTAAACCCCTCCCCAAAAAGGACCAAATAAAACGCCGGAAAGAATAGACATAGGACTGGCGGGCACAAAAAGAACTGTAATGACCACATACATAAACACAAAGAAAACAGGAGCCAGAACTCCTTTGGACATAATCTCGCTCTTTAAAAAAGAACGGTCTACCAAATTGGAAAGATCATATCTTGAAAAAACAAGATATAAAAAAAGCGCAATCAAAACCGATAAAAATATTTTAATATATCTTTTTGTTTGCATCTAAAAAAATCAATGTGGGCCGGGAGAGATTTGAACTCCCGTAGGCTTGCGCCGCCAGATTTACAGTCTGGTGCATTTGACCACTCTGCCACCGACCCGAAAAATCACAAAACGAAAACTCTAACTTGGCAACCCGCGCAGCGCGCAGGTTATTAAATAGCAAAATCTCTTTTCAAATAACTCTGACTTTGTCGATTATACAGAAAAATATTTTTTTTGCCAAATCCATTATAAAAAAATCCTGCCTAAATCTTATTAGCAATTACCACCAATCTTTCATCTGGAAATTTTAACAAGTTACAAGTGTATAATGTTAATCTAAAATCATTCCCCTGATCTTCAATTGAAAGATCTTTGGCGGATACTCTTTTTACTTCTATGACTTCGTAATCATGCCTGTTTTGGTCCCAGAGCAAATAAATCAAATCGCCTACCTCGATCTTATCCAAATTATAAAAAGTTTCAGGCCGGCTGAATCGGAACTGTAGTAAAATAGCCGGCCGAAGATGAATCCAAAAGCTTTGCCGAACCGGAAACCGTATCCACGTCAATATTATCTCTCAGATCGGAAGCTTCTGATACTATTCCCGTTTGATTGTTTAAAAAATCAACATAGAAAAATCCATTGTTATCATCCTGTCTGTAATCAGCCTTAACATAACCCCACCCGCAAAAAAGCAACAGCAGAAATAATACAAAATATAACCCTATTTTATTTTTTTGTTTTGTTTTCATATTTTAATACGGGCCTCACCCTTATCCCAGATTATCCCGGCAGCACGGGGATAATCCAAAAATTCTATTAATGTTTATCTTCCTTCTTGCCTCCCTTTTTAGTCATCGTAACCAAATTTCCATCAACATAAGAATGATAAACTTTTGTTCTGGCTGTATCTTTAACATAACAATCATCCAAACTATCCCCATCGCAAGCAAAAACCTCTGACATATCTTTTTTATTTGCACCAAAAACCACCATCCTTTGATCTATTCCGGGCACAATTGTCTGCATAGGGCTGCTGGTCACAAAGGGAACATCGCAGCCTAACTCTACATCGACATAGACAGTGTAACCGCCCATCTTGGCTTTCCCGGCTCTCGGAATTTGAAATTTACCATCCCAGGAAACCGGCGCATAAATTGTTGTTCCAGAAACAATTCTTGTTTCATACCCGCCCATTGAGACCAATCTTATCTCATTTGAATTGGTATTTTCACTAAGTTTAAGCGTAACCTTTTTTACTTCAGTTACCGGCTCCCCGGTCAACTCGCTTAATCTCGCCTTAACAACTGAAAGATCTTCAACTGTTGAATCATCTGAAACAGCGAACAAATTACCGGCTGATATCAAATCATCAGTTTCAACTAAAGCGGTTTTGGAGATCAAATCTCCAAATATATCTTTAATCAAAGAATCATTATCGTAAGCAACCGTCGAACCATCATCCACAACGACTGCTCCGCTCAAATCCAAAGATTGATTTGAATCTAAAATCAAGGTGTCGACATTTTCTTCCAAAGTCACCACACCGTCACTTCCTTCAAGTGCAATTTCGGTTTCTGGGCTTGCAACGAAACTTTTTACAAGCGGATCCGTCATTGAAAAAACGATATTATTGTCGTCAAGCTTAATGATAGTCAAGCCATCATCTCTCCAGGAAGTTATATAGGCATAGCTCTTCTGAACATAAACCGAACCAGCTCCCTGAAGTTTGTTGTAAGTTCCATCGCCCTTTTCAAGAGTCGCGACAACCGAAGGATCTGTTGGATCGCTAATATCAATCACTTTTAATTGATTATCCCAACCTACAGTCACATAAGCGTAATTCCCATCAATATAAGTGCTTGAAATATCATGTAAACCTCCTAAGCTGGCAACTATACTTGGCGATGCCGGAGTACTAATATCAACTACCGACCAAGTATCATTATGCATCTGAGAAACATAGGCATAACTTCCCGAAGCCGCAACATGAACGGGAGCATCAAATCCAGATGTTTGGGATACTAAAACTGGACTTGACGGAGTGCTCACATCATATATCGCCAAACTATCTCTAGTAAAAGCCGTGATATAAGCATAATTCCCTTCTACATGAACCGAATAAGGATAAGCAACACCGGCATTCACTGTTTGATATACCAAAACCGGACTTGATGGAGTCGTAATATCAACAATAGTAAAACCATTCTCTAAACTGGTAATATATGCATAATTTCCACTCACGAAAACATCATATACTCCTCCCAAAGCGGTATACCCCCCTGCTTCATCAGTTAAAGTAGCCACTAAAACCGGATTAGCCGGATCAGCTACATTAATAATATTTAAGGCACTATTAGCAAAAGTAGCACTTTCCCCTGAAACAGCGACATAGGCAAAACCGCTGTCAACAACGACGTTTCGAGGTTGACTAAAATTATTAAACCCTCCGACATCATCTTTTATCGTAGCTACCGTACTCGGATTGGCCGGATCGCTCACATCCAAAATCTTCATTGAATCGTCATCATAATTTAACACATAGGCATAAGCTCCGGAAACCGTAACACATTGAGGATTATTCCCAATAGTTAACTCACTCACCAATTCCGGTGAGGAAGGAGAAGCCGCATTGGCAACACCAAAAAAACAAAACAAAGCTAGCATTAAAAACCCTCCCAAGAATCCTTTTAGATAATATTTTTCTATCATTTTCATTTTTTATTTAATTAATTAATTAATTTTTTTAAATTTAAAAAGTGGTTAATTTAAAATTTCCAATCTTAATAATTATAACCTAAACCTAGTCAAAAAATAAATCAAAATTTCATTTTTTCTTTATCTTTTCTTTAAAAAAATTTCACATCAATTATATTAAATTAAAAACAACAAATTCTTAACTTAAAAAAATGATACAAAAAATTCCAACAAAATTAACAATTTTAACAGCGCTTTTATCCATTGTGTTGGTTGGATGTGGGGGAAAAAAGGATTTGAGGCAGAGAACAATTGAGGGAGATGAAATTGAAGAGACTACGGTAAAGGATGAAGAGCAAGAGTTGGCTAATAATAATAAAATTGAAAGTATAGAAGATTTAATTGATGGAAAATATGAACTTGAAGATATTGATACTAGTGACTGGAAAACTTATAGAAATGAAGAGATGGGGTTTGAAGTAAAAATGCCAAAAGATTTAAAAATAGAAAATTATTCGTATCAAGATGACACTGGATTGCATAAATCAGTACTTTTGATATTTGAAAATTGTCAAACACAACATGGTGGGGAATGCTCTATAAACATAAATTTAGAGGAGTATAAATCAAAAAGTGAAATGAATGATTATCTAAAAAGATTAATATCCTCCAGAAAAAATTATGAGAATACACTTTTTCTTAATCTGGAAATTGATGACAGAAAATCAATTTACATAAAAGGATTTTTTGGAATTGAGATTTTCTCCGATAACAACCTAAAAAGGTGGTCAATAAGTTCTTTTAATGGAAGCAAGGAGCGAGAAAAAATAATTTCTGGGTTAATTCAAACATTTAAATTTCTTGGCCCATAAGGAAAGTTAATATATTAACTTTCCTTATGGATTTAGAAAAAATCTAAATCCAAAAAAGTTCTTTAAAAATTGGAGGTGATGCTTATGATTTTAGGAAAGCAAGGCAAACAGTAATGGTTGAATTTTAAACAAACTTAAAAAAAAGAAAAGGGAGATTGTGAAATGAAAGCAAGAGGATTCTGGAGTATCGCATTGATGATTTTGGTTACGGTATGCATTTCCGCAAACATTGCAAATGCATTGGATAAAACCTCAACAGGTTTTTATTATCCAATCGGTGAAAAAAATTTTAATTCTGCCAACGGTTGGTGGTTGAGTAAAGACCCGGATTATACAGATAGACGTTATCATATTGGTGTCGACATGATGACTTACACCAATGATCCTAACGATGAAGCTTCCAGGGTACATGCCATTCACGATGGCAAGGTGGTTTTAGTTCGCTATAATAGTAAAGCCTGGGGTCCCGGCAATGCCGCCGTTCTTATCGAACACCAAACCAAAAGTGAACGAATTGTTGCAGTCTATGGTCATATCAGACCCAACCCCGAAATTCATCGGGGAAAACCCGTAACAGCCGGTCAGGATATTGGCTACACCGGCTATTGGAATAAAGGAATTCATCTTCATTTCGGAATTTATATCGGTGATAAAGAATATCCCGATACGGAGCATGGATATTATGGATGGGGAATGGTCAATGTAATTTATTGGAATCAAAGGGATGGTGAAACGGGAAAAAAACCGTTTACCAACGGTTTCGTTGACCCCATTGAATTTATGGAAAAAATTGCACCATACAACGGCCCCTTTCCCGACGAATTCGGCTTTTCTTCCTGGCAAGCTTACTTAAAAGTTCTTGATTGTATCGATATGGGAAGAAGCTGTAACTACAATGACTTAAAACACGTGGTGGATCAGTCATTGATCGACGACATCTGCAACAGCAGTATCCCGGAAGATGAAAAAACCGAAGTCATCAGCTACCTGGAAGAAATCTGGCAAGGCCACTGCAGCACAGAAAAAAAGAAATTCTCCGCCAACTGCAAACCATTGGTCTTTCCGGAAATCACTGGAAGCTCCAACCCCGACAACGACAACATCACAACCTACGGAGCGCCCGATGTCAACGTTAAACGCTGTGAAGTAAGACACGCGGGCCGAGGTGATTTTGAACACGCAATTTATCTTCTCCCGGGCGAAAGGTTTGACATCGAAACAAAAGTTAACAACAAGGGAGATAGAAAAGCTAAAAAGTTCACCATCAATTATCATCGATCCGGTAACAAGGATTTTGAAAGATCCGATAAAGAAGTCGGCGATGATAAAAAAATCTCACTTGATCCGGGGGAAGCAATTACCGAACATAAACGAGGAATCAAAGCCCCGGATGATCCCGGCAAGTATTACATCTTTATCCGGCTCTCCAAAAACAAAGGTGATTCAAAAAAAAGCAACGACTATTCAAGCAACACCAACAAAGCCGAATATGCCGTTGTCTATGTAGAGGATCCGGCATCGATCAACCATTTGCCAAAAGGTTATCTTGATCGAGCCGATTGTGACCAAATCGTTGGCTGGGCGAAAGATGAGGATACGAGTTATGCCATTTATGTCCACGTTTACGCCGACGGCCCGGCGGGTGGAGGCGGAATCAATATTCAGGCCCTCATAGCCGACGATTATCGAAGCGATGTGGGCAGTCACGGATTTAGCTTTGATACCCCGGAGATATTAAAGGATGGCTATCTGCATGATATTTATGTCTATGCCATTGACAGCGACGGCGGAACCAATCCCCTAATTGGAACCGGCAGAATTATCTGTATTCAAGGCAAAAATGAAAGTCTGCCTATTTATCGCTTTTGTAATCTAAACACCGGTTATTACATCTACACCCGATGGGAACAAGAAAAAACCAATTTGTTAGCTGACCTTAATTGGCGTTATGAAGGCATTGTTTGGTACGCTTATCCTGATCAACTAACTGAAACTGTGCCTGTTTATAGGTTCTGTAATTTGCAAAAAGGCAATTATCTTTACACCCGATGGGAACAAGAAAAAACCAATCTAATGGCTGACCCCAACTGGAGATACGAAGGCATTGTCTGGTATGCTTATTCCAGTCAATTGGATGACAGTGTTCCTGTCTATCGGTTTTGCAATTTGAATACGGGTTATTACATTTACACCCGATGGGAACAAGAGAGAGACAACTTAATGGCCGACCCCAACTGGCGTTATGAAAGTATTGTCTGGTACGCCTTGCCCTAAAAACAATCACCTTCAAAAAAAAGAAAACCGCGATTAGCGGCGAAACAATTATCTTTTGCTGTTTTTTAAAAAATAAATGAAAAACGGTTAAAAGATGCGCGAAGAAGGGGATGGGATTAAGTTTAACCTTAATCCCACCCCACAACCTCTGATTATACCCTACACCATATCGGTTTTTTGTAAAATATTTTGGGCGTGGTGAGGGTGAAGTTCGTAAATTACTTTGACCAAACCTAAAAATAATGTTAAAAACTAAAGTTCGATAAAAATATGGACATATTAATTCAAAATGAAAAAAAAGATACTTTTTATAACCAACAGCTTCCCGGCGCCGGAATACAAAAGACTCTGGAAAAAAGCCACTTCACTGGCCAGCGAAGATTATCAGGTGTTTGTTATCTCTCCTCAAGGCAAACAACTTAAAAAAGAAATCAAACACAAAAACATTCAGACTTTCTTCTACAAAAAGAGAAAAAGAAAGGAGAATGCAAAATCTTTTATCATCGGCGAAATCTCAGACTTTCTTCAAGTAAGAAAACTCGCCTTTGAATTATATTACAAAGAAAAATTCGACGTAGTGCACATCACCAACCCAACCGATACTCTGGCAATTATGGGCATAATTTTCAAACTCTTTAAATGTATCTTTGTTTATGAAAACAACGAAAATTATCCCAGCAAATACAAATCCCTAAAACACCGGTTCACCTTTTGGGATAAGGTCATTATTCGTTTCCTGGAAATAATAGAAAAAAAAGTTATTAAAAAGGCCGATCTGATTATTGTTCCGCAGTCAAAACAAAGGATTAGAATCTCAAGATTGGTTCCTCAAAAAAGAAACCGCATCATCACCATCGAACCTCTCCCGGACTTAAAAGATTTCTATCACCCTTTTTTAGATCATGACTATAAAATGGGCTTTAAGCACATGATAGTCTACGCCGGAAGCTTAAGAATCAAACGGGGCCTTGGAAAACTCTTAAATGTTATTAACTTTATTGTCAATGATCAAAGAAAAAAAGACATCCTGTTTGTCTTAGCCGGGGAAGGCAAAGACAAAACCAGAATCAAAAAATATCTTAAAAATAAAAATTTAATCTCAAGCGTTTATTTACCGGGCTGGCTCGATCAAGAAAAACTGCTCTCTTATCTTACCGCCGCGGATTTAGGCGTTCTAGTTGAAAGCCGCTCGGACAGCAATTGCTCCTTTCGAGACTCCCTCTTCGAATTTATGGCCTGCGGCAAACCCGTAATCTCCTTCAACTATAAACCCAACAACTGCCGAGTGGGCGAAGCCGGGACCTTCCTTGAAGGAACCAATGAACTGCTTTTAGCCAAAGAAATTATCAGAATTCTGGACAACAAAGAAAAAATAGAACAAATGGGCCGCATCGGCCAATTAAAAGTCGAAAAACAATTCAACTGGCTAAAATCGGAAATTAAACTACTCTCAGCTTACAATAAACTATTCACTAAAAAAGCTTAGGGATTTTAGGAAAATTTTAGGAAAATTTCATTTTTATTGTGGTATAATGGAAAATATCAAAAATATTTCCTAATTATGAACATTCTTAATTCTTCAAATTTTTTCAATATCACAACATCTGTTATCTCCTTAATTGCAGCAATTGTCTTGGGAATTTATATTTTAATTAAAGGAAAAAAACGCAGTCAAAACATACCCTTGGCCCTATTTTCCTTTAGCCTTTCCATTTGGATACTACCCAATTTATTAGCCGACCTAGCCAAAAATAATGAAGCTGCCACTTTTTGAAGCCGAATAAGCATGATAGGAGCAATTGACAGGTCCATGCTAAGGTAGACCGGTTACGAAGTGAGATTTTGTGTTAAGATAAAATTTAATAATTAACACAAATCAATTAAGAAATAATTAAAAAGGACTTCAAACACTTTTTATAAAAACTTTAGAAAAATTTCATCTTTATCTGCTATAATTAAAAAAATTAGAATTTAACATGGAAATTTCCTATTTTCAATTTTCATTACTAATGGGATCGCTTATAGCGTTCTCAACCGGCCTAATAACCTACCTTAGTAAAAAGGATAAACTTTCCTTTTTTTGGCTAATCACAAATATATTCACCTCCATTTGGAGCATTGGATACTACCTGATGATCAGCACCACAAATAAGGAGCACGCCTGGATCTTTAATTGGTTGTTGCATATCGGGGGCATTCTAATACCGATATTATTTTTGAATTTTATCTTTATCTTTTTAGAAATCGAGAAAAATAAAAACGTAAAGAAGATATTAAAATTCTTCTACCTCTTAGCCGGCTTTTTTTTAATAATAAATCCAACAAGACTATTCATACAAGACGTTTATCCGAAATTTAAGTTTAATTATGTCTGTGACGCAGGACCCCTGTACTTCATTTACGTAATCTACTTTTGGATTTTAGTTTTAATTTGTACAGTAACCCTTGTGAAATATCTAAAAAAATCGTCAGGAATAAAGAAGAAACAAATCAAATTTTTAATCTTTAGCGAAATAGGCTTCTTGGGAGGCGGCAGCGTATTTTTTCTAACTTACAATATAAATATACCCCCTTATCCGCTAATTCTTTTCGCAATATATCCTCTCATAATAACCTACACCATAATTAATCATAATTTTTTCGGCATTAAATTTTTTGCCAACAACATATACAAATACAGTATTATCTCAATTTTCTCATTTATATTTTTCTATCTGGCAACCTTTGTGCAAAATTCCCTCTGGGGTAATATTTATAAATTTCAAGCCATCGTATTAGGAATATTTTTTTCCATTCTATTTGCGACCTTAATATCAAAAATCACTAAAAAAGCACAAGAAACCGGAGATAAAATATTCTACAATAATCTAAACCCCAACAAAATAATAAAGGACATCTCTATTAAGATAAATAACATCATCAAAATAAAGGATTTAAAAATCCTCATCGAAGAGGAATTTTCTAAAATACTAAACGTGCAGGGGGTAGAACTTGTCATAATCAAAGACAAAGAAAAAAATAAATACACCAAACTCCTCAAAAAAACAAAAAAATCATCCAAGATCACACTTGCTTCAAACCTGAAAACAAAAAACAAAAGTCTAAAAAAAGATCTAATCGAAAAGAATATTGAAATA
This sequence comes from Candidatus Moraniibacteriota bacterium, assembly GCA_014729445.1. Taxonomy (GTDB): domain Bacteria; phylum Patescibacteriota; class Minisyncoccia; order CAIUEV01; family JAHKAQ01; genus WJJX01. The sequence continues at coordinate 10,005 of WJJX01000091.1, forward strand.
ATAATGACATTAAGCTTAAAACAAAAATTGAAAGGTCTAATAATGATTAAAAGTAAAAAAAACAAAGAACCTTTCTACAAGGAAGAAATAAACTTTTTAACAGAAATTCAACCTCAGATCTCAATAGCTATTGAAAATGCTCTTTTTTATCAAAAAATAAAAGACTTCAACAAAGATCTTAAGGATGAAGTTGAAAAGAAAACCAAAAAAATAAAAAAAGATCAAATTGAAAAGTTAAATCAGATCTCCAAATTCTCAGAAATCGGGAAGTTAACGACCGGTATTCTCCATGATATTTCAAATCCCCTAACC
>WJJX01000008.1 GCA_014729445.1 Candidatus Moraniibacteriota bacterium
CCATAGAAGAAGCCGAAAAAATTAAAGAGCGAAGAATCAAACTTGAACAAAAAGCGAAACAGGAAGCTGAAAAATTGGCTGAAAAAATTAAAAAATTAAAACTGGAGATAAGCAAAAAGCAAAAAGATGAAAAATTATTCGGTTCCGTTTCGACTTCCGACATCCAGGAAGCATTAAAAGGGGCGGGTTTTGAGCTTGAAAAAAAACAGATTATTATCGAAACTCCGATTAAAATAATTGGAGAACATCAAGTATTTTTACAATTAACCCCTGATATAAAAGCCGAACTGAAAATCAAAGTTAAGGCTCAAAAATAATCTTAATTAAGATTTAATTATTTAATAAAACAATTTATAAAGATCGAGGCTTAAATCAAGCTTAAAATATAAATTACAAAGCACTGAGTAGGAAATTTTAACAAATTCTCGGTGACCATTTCCAATAAAATTTTTGACATTAAAAAAAACAAATGGCTGAAAAAAACAAAAAGTACATCTTTGTAACCGGAGGAGTAATGAGCGGAGTAGGCAAAGGAACAACCTGTTCGTCGATTATCGCTATTTTAAAAGCCAAAGGCTATAAAGTAACCGCAATGAAAATCGACCCATATGTTAATGTCGACGCCGGAACAATGAACCCAACCGAACACGGAGAAGTTTTTGTTTTAGACGACGGCATGGAATGTGATCAAGATATGGGAAACTATGAAAGATTTTTGGAATCCGATCTCTCAAGCGCCAACTATATGACAACCGGCAGTGTTTATCAAACCGTAATTGAAAGAGAAAGAGCCTTAAAATATCGCGGAAAATGTGTGGAAGTTGTGCCGCATATTCCGCTTGAAGTAATAAAAAGAATCGAATCGGCCACAAAAAAAGCCAAAGCCGAAGTTTGCGTAATCGAAATCGGCGGAACCGTCGGAGAATATCAAAACATTCTATTTTTGGAAGCCGCCAGAATGATGAAAATAAAGTATCCAAAAGATGTCTTAGTCGCGATGGTCAGTTATCTTCCAATCCCCGACAAAGTCGGTGAAATGAAAACCAAACCTACTCAATACGCGGTAAGAACTCTTAATTCGGGTGGAATTCAACCGGATTTTATTATTGCCAGAGCCGAACGACCGCTTGATCAAAAAAGAAAAGAAAAAATTGCCACTTTTTGCAATATAAAAGAAGAGGATGTAATTTCAGCACCCGATGTGGAAAGCGTTTACCACTTGCCGGTAAATTTTGAAAAAGACAAAATAGGTCAAATGATTTTAACCAAATTGGAATTAAAAAAAGTGGACAATAATATGAAAAAATGGAATCAATTGTCCGATAAAATTAAAAAGATTAACAAAATCGTTAATATTGCCGTGATCGGAAAGTATTTTAGTACCGGTGAATTCGTTCTTTCGGATTCGTATATTTCCGTAATCGAAGCCATAAAACACGGTTCCTATAATAATAATTTAAAACCGAAATTAACCTGGATCGATTCGATAACCTACGAAAAAAACCCCTCCAAAGTCGAGGAATTAAAGAATTACGACGGCATTGTCGTACCCGGAGGATTTGGCGAAAGAGGAATTGAAGGCATCATTAACGCCATTAACTTTGCCAGAAAGGAAAAAATTCCATATTTAGGTCTTTGCTATGGAATGCAATTAGCCGTAATTGAATTTGCCAGAAATATGGCAGGTTTAACAAGAGCAACAACCAGAGAAGTTAAGGAAAACAGCCGCTACGCCGTAATCGACATTATGCCGGAACAGATGAAAAAAATGAAAACTAAAGATTATGGCGGCACCATGAGGCTTGGCTCTTATAAAGCTCTTTTGAAAAAAGGCACAATTGCTGCAAAAGCCTACAACGACACTGTCATTCACGAAAGACATCGTCATCGTTACGAAGTAAATCCAAAATTTATTAAAGATTTGGAAAAAGCCGGTCTTGTTTTCTCCGGTTTTTCGCCTGATCGAAAATTAATGGAAATAATGGAACTTCCCAAAGCCTACCATCCGTTTTTTGTCGGCACGCAGTTTCATCCTGAATTTAAATCCAGACCTTTAAGTCCGCATCCGATTTTTAACGAATTCATAAAAGTCGCTAAAGAGCAAATTTAAAATAAAAAATAAACCCGAATTTGATGAAAAATCCTTGGAAAAAAATAAATCAACGCTATGTCTACCAACATTCGACGATTTTAAAGGTAAGAAAAGATTTAGTCGTAAAACCCGATGGCGAAAAAGGAAAATATTCTGTTATTGAACGACCCGACACGGTTGCTATCGTTGCCAAAGATAAGGACGATTATGTGTACATGATAAAACAATGGCGTTATCCCGTCGGTCGCGAATTCCTTGAAGTTCCTTTAGGATTAGTGGAGCAAAAAGAGAATCCTAAAACAGCTGCAAAAAGAGAACTTAAAGAAGAGACTGGTGTTTTGGCTAAAGAAATTATTAAAATTGGAGAAACGTTTGGAAGTCCGGGGCTAATGACAAATAAAACGCATATTTTTGCGACCTTTAATTTCGAAGTCGGCGAACAAAATTTGGATCCTACTGAAAAAATAAAAGTTGAAAAAATTAAATATGCTAAAATAAAAGAAATGATAAAAAACGGTGAAATAAATAATAGTCCGACATTGGTCAGTTTATATTTTTTAGATATATTTGATAACAATAAATAATGTTAAGCGATAAAAAAATTTTAACCACAATTAAAAGATTTTTTAAAAAAAACCCTTTGACATTGACCAGTCTTAACAAAAAAGGGGAGGCTCATTATATTAATATTGACCAAGCTATTTTAAACGCGGCCAAAAACGAAATCATAATCAGAGATTCATACATGCAAAAAACCTTAAAAAACATTTTGCAAAATCCAAAAGTGACTTTAAACGTTTGGGGCGAGGATGCTGACAAAGAACATGAATATGAATTTTCAGGCACGGCACATTATTACAACAAAGGAAGTATATATAATACATACTGCAAACGATTTGAAAAAAAAGGCATTCCTTGCAAAGGTGTCATTATCTTAAAAATAGAAAACATAAAAGAATTAAAATAATTAAAATAATTAAATCAAATAAACATGAAACTCTTAGTCACAGGCGGAGCTGGTTTTATGGGCTCTAATTTCATAAAACACATCATAAAAAAATATCCGGATTATAAAATAATTAATTTGGATAAATTAACCTATGCCGGTAATCTTGAAAATTTAAAAACCATTGAAAATAACCCCAATTATACATTTGTAAGAGGAGATATTTCCAAAGCCAAAGAAGTTGAAAAAGCTTTAAAAATTTTAAAAGGTGTTGACGCCATAATCAATTATGCGGCCGAAACACATGTCGATCGTTCAATTTTAAATCCGAGGGCTTTCATTGAAACCGATGTATTGGGGACCTACGAATTGCTCGAAGCCGTCAAAAAAGGTCTGGCCAAAAAAATGATTCAAATTTCAACCGATGAAGTTTTTGGCGAAATTCAAGATGGACAATTTTACGAAGATTCTCCTTTTTTGCCAAATAGTCCCTACAGCGCCTCCAAAGCCGGCGGCGACCTATTGTGTCGAGCTTACAAAGAAACCTATCAAACTCCCGTAATTGTCACTCATAGTTGTAATTTTTTTGGACCCAACCAGTATCCTGAAAAATTAATCCCGCTTTTTATTACCAACCTACTTGAAGGCAAAAAAGTTCCTTTGTATAATAACGGAGAAAATATCCGTGAATGGATTTACACTAAGGATCATTGCGAAGCGATCGACACCATCTTGCATAAAGGACAAATTGGAGAGGTTTATAACATCGGCACCGGAAACGAAAAAAAGAATATTGAAATTACCGAAATCATTCTTGAAGAACTGGGCTATGGAAAGGAAATGATTGAACACGTCAAAGATCGACCTGGCCACGACACTCGATACGCCGTAAATAATGAAAAATTGGTAAAGCAATTGGGATGGAAGCCCAAAACCGACTTTCAAAAAGCCTTAAAAGAAACCGTTCAATGGTATAAAAAAAATAAACAATGGTGGCAAAAACTAAAAAGCTCGGAATATTGGGAATATTATAAAAAACAATATCAAACATGAAAATAATATCGCAAATATCGTTATTTAATTTTAAACTTTTTTACAGCATCCTGTATATCTTAGGCTTTGGATTGCTTGCGATTTATAGCATTTCGTACAAAAACACGGGATTTAATAATTTTAATCGTCAGCTTTTATTCGCCGCCATCGCTCTTTTTGTTTTTTTTGTAATTTATAAGATTAATTACGGCATTTGGGAAAATTATACCAGTATAATTTATCTAGGCAGTATTTTGTTGTTAATAGGAGTGCTTTTTTTAGGAGAAGCGACCAAAGGAGCGGTTAGTTGGTTCTCTTTCTATTCTTATCATATCCAACCTGTAGAATTGGCCAAAATTGCTTTAATTATCTTATTGGCTAAATATTTTTCAACCATAAAAGTAAACGATAAAAGGTTTGTCCACGTTATTCGTTCAAGCGTCTATTGCTTAATTCCGGCCGCTTTAACTTGGCTTCAACACGACCTTGGATCTGCATCGGTTTTAGTCGGCATCTGGTTAATTATGGTTTTAAATTGGGGCATCAAAAAGAAATATTTGTTTTCAATGCTTGGCATTGGCATAGTCATTGCCGTCGTAAGTTGGGTTTTCGTTTTAGCCGATTATCAAAAAGAAAGAGTTATGATTTTATTTAATCCTGAAAAGGATCCGGCCGGCACCGGTTATCACATGATCCAATCAATGACCGCTTTAGGTTCGGGGAAAATTTACGGCAAAGGCCTTGGTTTTGGTTCCCAGTCCCAGCTGCATTTTCTTCCGGAGGCTCATACGGACTTTATTTTTGCCGCCATCGGTGAAGAACTTGGATTTTTAGGCATCACAGCGCTTATGGTCGGATTCCTATTTTTGTTTTACAGCCTTTATCGAATAGCAAAAAATTCTGCCGATAATTTTGGCCGATTCATAACCGAAGGTGTAATGGCAATGTTTTTTATCCAATTCATTGTAAATATTGGCA
>WJJX01000009.1 GCA_014729445.1 Candidatus Moraniibacteriota bacterium
AAGCCAGCTCAAGTACTTGTAAACTTTCTCGATACCGATCGAAGAATCGGCCCGCCTATCAAATTTAATCAAAAATCGATAAATTTCCATCAAAGTACAATTCATTTTCCTTGCCTTAAAATACAACAAAGTTTTTATCACAGCGTTTAATTCTCTAAGCGATTTTTCGTCAACCATTTTCTTTTCTAAAAATTTTTTACTAAGATTAAATTGGGTGGTTTAAAATTAACCAATTTAGTCCAAACAATAACATGACCTCCAAATATTTCTTCGAAATAATCCCCATAACTAATCTGCCTTATCATTCCAAACAGGCTTTTACCTATTCCTCAAATCAAAAATTAACAAGCGGCGATTTGGTGAAAATAAAATTTCAAAGAAAAACGATTTTTGGCATCGTCTTAAATCATCTAAAACCAAAAACTACAACTTATCAAGTAAAGCCAGTCGAAAGTCTGATCATAAAAAATTACCTGAGTAAAAACCAGCTTGAATTTTTAAAAAAAATCGCCGAATATTATTACGCTTCGCTTTCGACTTTAATCAAAAATCACTTAACTAATTTCCCTAATTTCTATGCCAAAAATCAGGCTCCTAAAAAAAATCTAACCAAAAACCTAAAAGGAAACTTTCAAATCCACAAAAAAGATCTACAAATTGTAAAACAAATTCTAAAACAAGCCAAAACCCAAAAAGAAATTCTGCTTTTTTACCCTGATCGCTTAAAAATCTATCTCTATCTCGTCCTCAAATATCTAAAACAAAACCAAAAAATCCTTTTAATTACCCCCAATTTTGAATTATCCTTTGCCCATCTCCTTTTCTTTCAAAAATATCTAGACAAAAACCTAATCGCCCTAATCGACAAAAATCAAGGCAAAAAAAACCTTGGCTTGGTCTACAACCAAATCCACACCAGCGAAAGCCTTTTAATTATCGCCAACCGCTCGGCAATAATCAACAACTTCCAAAATCTGGGCCTTATCATAATCGAAGAAGCCCAAAGCCAATCCCTCAAACTCTGGAACCAAAAACCCTACTACCACGTAAACCAAATCGCCCATTTATACGCCTCCATCTTCCCCTGCCTCGTCATCTACGGCTCCAACTCGCCATCCTTAAGCCTAAACCTTGATTCAAAAATCAATTGACTAATTAATTATCTGCATACTATACTTAATTTATATAAGATTTCTTTAAATTTTTTCAAATTTTATTTCTTAATACAATCAACATGACATCCCGAGAAGAAATATCATCACCAAGGACAAGTGAAAATAAAAAGGAAGAAAAAAATAAAATAGCGCATAAAACCCCTAAAAGAAATTTTAATTTAAAAATATGGCATTACCGGAAATTTTAGATAGATGGAGTTCATAGATTCACAAAAGCAGTTCGCCTCGGAAACAAAACAATAAAAGTCAGAGAAATCTCCGATGATATTGTCAAAAAGTGCAGACGACTTTTTTAAAAAATTTGAACAAGTTTCCCCTCTTGAAATAACAAAGAATTCAAACAGATAAGAAGAACGCTACATGTGGTAAACGTATACAAAAATTTGACTTATGACTTTGACTCCCAATTGATAATTTGATAAAAATATACTCATGCCGGCGTAGCTCAACGGTAGAGCAACTCTCTTGTAAAGAGTAGGTTGTCGGTTCAAATCCGTCCGCCGGCTCCGATTAAAAATAAAAATCAAGAAAGATCTATCCAACAATAAAAATCCGCTTTTAAAAGCGGATTTTTATTTAAAATCAATCTATATTTGAACCAGCTAATTTTTTAAAACAACAATCGATTCACAATTTCGGGCCGGTTATTTTACAGCCTGCTTCAAAACAGCTCCCGCTTTAAATTTCGGAACATTCACCGCCGGAATTTCCATTTTTTCTCCGGTCCGTGGATTATGCCCCTGCCTTCCTTTCCTTTTTCTTACTACAAAAGATCCAAAACCCGTAAAATTAACCTTTCTTCCGTTTTTGATATTATCGGTTACTACATTTAATAAAACCTCGATAGTTTCCGCCGTATCCTTTTTACTCTGTCCGGTCTTTTGAGCCACCTCACTTACAACATCGTTTTTATTTAAAGTATCCATGTTTAACACCTCCCTTCTTTAATTTTTATTTTTTTAGCTTAAGCTTTTATATAATTCATATTAAACTTATCCTTTGAGTTCCTTACTAACAATATTTCAAGACCTGATTTCAGTCTTAAAATCCAGTCTAAAGTTCCAAGACCACCCGGACTGTCTAAAAATCCAAATTCCAATCTTTTGTAAAAATCCGGATAAGCTTCGGATTTTATTGAAAAAATCAATATGACTTCATATAAAATAAAGATAACAGAATTTCAAAGCGATGTAAACTCTTAAACTGCTGAACACAGGAATAAATCAAACTTCAAACTCTTATTTGTTCAAAACATCTTCGTAAATCCTTTCTATAAAAATCGCTGCCTTGGAATTTTTAAGGCCCACAACCACTCCCTGAACGGTTCCCAACTCCCAGTCATTATACCAATTGGCGCAAACCGAATCCTGCTTTAAAAACGCTTCAAGCACTTCTTCTTTATCTCTGCCCAAAACGGAATACTTAATCCCGCACATACCAGCATCGGAGATATAAGCCGTCTTATTCGGCAAAAGCTCAGCATCAGCCGTCTGTACGTGACTGTGAGTACCAATAACCGCCGAAACTCTGCCATCCAAATAATAACCCAAAGCCTTAACCTCGCTGGTCGCTTCACAGTGAAAATCCACAATGATTCCGTCCACAAAATGTTTTTCAAGTTCCTTTAGAATTTGATCAGCCTTTAAAAAAGGACAATCATAATGATTGCGAAAAAAGGTCCTGCCGATCAAATTAATTACCGCCAACCGTTTGGTTAAAACATCGACAAGTTTAAAACCGCTCCCGAGTGTAACCGCTTTAGGATAATTGGCGGGTCTGATTAAAGGAACCGCCTTATCCTGTAAAATATCTTTGCCCTCTTTTTTCCAAATATGGTTTCCCGAGGTAAAAAAATCAACCCCGGCTTCCCTGACTTCTTGAAGAGTTTTATAAGTCACTCCTTTGCCATGGGCTAAATTTTCGGCATTAGCTATCACAAAATCCGCCTTATATCTTTTTTTAAGTTTGTCAATCAAAAACCTCACCGATTCTCTGCCCGGTCTGGCCACTATATCCCCCAAAAAAATTACATTCATAGTAAAATCAATTTAATTTATCTCGCATAATCAATGGCTCTTGTTTCTCTGATTATATTAACCTTGACCTCTCCAGGATATTTCAACTCCTCTTCTATCTTGTTGGCAATCTTTTTAGCCAATTTAATCGAACCCAAATCGTCTATATTCTCGGGATTCACAAAAATTCTTATTTCTCTTCCCGCTTGAATCGCATAACATTTTTCCACCTCTTCAAAATTATTGGCGATATCCTCCAGTTCTTTTAACCTTTTTAGATAATTTTCCAAAGTATCCTTTCTTGCTCCGGGCCTGGAAGCCGAAATAGCGTCAGCAGCGGCAATAATAGCCGCCTCCGGCTGCTCACAAGGCAAATCATCATGATGATGCCTCATCGCCTCAATGACCTCATCCGGTATATTAAATTTGCGAAGAATATTCATCCCAATTTCAATATGAGTTCCCTCCACCTCATGATCAACAACTTTGCCGATATCATGCAATAACCCGGCTTTTTTGCAGAGAGCCGGATCAAGCCCCAATTCCTGCGCCAACATTCCGGCTAAATGAGCCACTTCAATGGAATGAATCAAAACATTTTGACCGTAACTGCTCCTAAACCTCAACCTGCCGATAATCTGAACCAGTTTTTCATCCAAACCGGCTACTCCGACATCGTAAACTGCCGCCTCACCAGCTTTTTTGATCTTTTTGGCGATCTCTTTTTTAACCAGATTCACAGTCTCCTCTATCTTGGCGGGATGAATTCGGCCGTCCTCAATCAGTTTTTCCAAAGTCAGACGCGCTATTTCTCTTCTGACCGGGTCAAAAGCCGAAACCACAATCGCCTCCGGAGTGTCATCAACAATAATCTCCGCTCCGGTTAAACGTTCAATAGTGTTAATATTTCTCCCCTCCCGACCGATTATTCTCCCCTTTAATTCATCATCCGGCAGAGAAACGGTCGTGGTTGTATTTTCACTTACATGAGTAGCCGCATAACGCTGAATAATAAGCGTCATTATATTTCTCGCCTTTTCTTCCAGCTGTTCCTTATTGGTTTCCTCTAATTTTTGCATTTTTTTTACCAATTGCTCTTTGTTCTCCTCCTCGATTAGTTTCAACATTAAATCTTTAGCCTTTGATCTGGGGAGTTTGGCGACTTTCTCCAATTTTTCGATTTGTTTGTTTCTTAAATCGGCTAATTCCTTTTTAACGGTTTTGATTTGAGAAATTTTTTCTTCGATTAACTTTTTCCTCTTGGTGGATTCTTTTTCCTTTTTTTCCAAATTTTGCTCTATCCGGCTTAATCTTCTTTCGGTATTATCGAGCTGTCTTCGTCTAACCTCCTCCTCTTTTTTAATTTCACTTAACGCCTTAACGGCCTTGTCCTTAGCCTTTAAGATAATGTCTTTAGCTTCCTCTTTGGCGACTTCAATTTTCTTTTCGGCCTTCCCTTTGGCATCCTCTTCCTTTTTCTTGCTCAAATAACCATTAACCAAATAACCGGCGCCTCCAGCCAACCCAAGAGAAAGCAAAATATAAATTGCTTCCATATTTTTTTCTTAAATATTAAAAATGGATGACAGATAACTAATTTTTTAATTTACAAAATGATAAAAAACTAAAGAAATAAAATACCGTCTAAAATTCCAGCAAAAAACTCTTTTTCTTATCCAAAAATTAATAAATTTTATGCAATCATCATCCATGGAGCGGGTAACGGGATTCGAACCCGTATCACCTCCTTGGAAGGGAGGGATAATAGCCCTTATACGATACCCGCACTATTTACACATTAATAATAATAATTGCCGGAGCCCAAATGTCAAATAAACTCGGCGACTTTTTTGCTGTTAAAATTGAAAAACAAATAACTGGCGCCGAAAAGAAACATCAACAAAACAAAGATTATTAAAACCTCCCCCAATTCAGGAAAACGATTCTCAATTAAAACAATTTTCACATAATGAATCAACCTTCCGATCGGATTAAACAAAATAAATCTATGAAATTGATGAGGCATTAAACTCAAGGGATAAATAATCGGCGAAGCATAGAAAAGACCCTGTAGAAAAACCTCCCAAATTTGAAGCAAATCGCGATATTTTAAATACAAAAAAGAAACCAAAAAAGCAAAGGACAAAATCAAGATATAAATGAAAACAACCAGAACAAGAGCGACAAGAATGTTCAACAAGGAGGGATAAACTCCGTAATAAATATAAAATCCGATTAAAACAAAAATGTTTAAAAAAAAGATCATAAGACTGTTCAAAGTCGAAGCCACAACTACGATCCATCTGGGAAAATAAACCTTGGTAATAATACTTCCCTTGCTTAAAAGCGATTGTAAACCACTTAAGGTGCCCTCTGCAAAAAAAGTCCACAAAATTATTCCGGTAATTAACTGCAAGGGATAATTTTGAATTCCGGCCCCTCTGGCTATAATTTGAGAAAAGACAAAATTTAAAATGGAAAAAATTAAGAGCGGTTTTAAAATCGCCCAAACATAACCTAAAAAAGACCCATGATATCTTAACTTGAAATCAGTCTTGGCCAGAACCCAAATCAAATAAAGGCTGTCTTTTTTCTTGGCTTTTTGAATATACTTTCCTTTAAGCATAACTTTTAGTCACCAATTAAGCTTTAAATTAAGCAGGCTATTCTTAAAACAAATATTTAAATTAATCATAAAACATTTTTAAAAAAAAATAAATCTTACTTTAAAAAGCCTTTTTCTAAGGATTTGATTTTCACTTCAAATAGTTTAAAATCATAGTAACAAGGACATGTCGAAATAAATTGACACAAGCCAGCTATTATGAAAATCGAAGAATTAATCAAAATCGCTAAAGCGAAAAATCCCAAAATTGATGAAAAGCTTATCAATAAAGGTTACGATTTCGCTAAAAAAGCCCATAAAGGTCAAAAAAGAGCTTCCGGTGAAGATTACATCAACCATCCTATGGAAGCCGCCAAAATCCTGGCGAATTTCGGAATGGATTCCACGACTCTCACCGCCGCCATCCTGCATGACGTCCCGGAGGACACTAAACATACCCTAAAAGATATTGAAAAAGAATTCGGCAAAGAAATCGCCTTTCTGGTAAAAGGCATAACCAAATTAGGAAAAATCAAGCTTAGAGGCGAGAGAGAGGAATACTATCTTGAAAATTTAAGAAAAATGTTTCTTGCCATGGCGGCTGATATAAGAACCGTTTTAATCAAATTGGCTGACCGATATCATAACATGCAGACTTTATATGCCAAACCGAAAGAAAAACAATTCAGAATCGCCAAAGAAACCATGGAGGTTTTCGCCCCCATCGCCAATCGTCTGGGCATCGGAGATATAAAAGGGGATCTCGAAGATATGGCTTTTAAGTATATGTATCCCAAAAAATACCGGCAGATTGAAAAAATAACCAAATCAAAATATCAAGAAAGAACCGAATTAATCGAAAGAATAATCAAAAAAATTAAAAAGGATTTAAAAAAAGAAAAAATCAAAATTATAGACATTCATGGAAGAGCCAAACATCTCTACAGGCTCTACCTGAAACTTAAAAAACACAACATGAATATTGATGAAATTTACGATCTGGTTGCTATAAGAATTGTCGTGCCCGAAATCAGAAACTGTTATGAAACCCTGGGTGTCATCCATAAATATTATAAACCCCTAATAAACAGAATTAAAGACTATATCTCTCTTCCCAAACCAAACGGCTATAAATCGATTCATACAACAATTTTCGGGCCCGAGAAAGGCCAACTTCTTGAAGTTCAAATAAGAACACCCCAGATGCACCGGGAAGCCGAATTTGGTATTGCGGCTCACTGGATTTACTCGGGCAAAAATAAATTCATCCGGCTTTTGTTTAATAAAGACTATTCAAAAAGCAACAAAGAAAAATTAAAAACCATCCGCAAAGAACTGATTTGGGTAAAACAACTCAGAAACTGGCAGAAAGAATCACTTGAGGATTCCACCGATTTCTTCAAAAGTCTACGTATAGATTTTTTCAATGATCGGATATTCGCTTTCACTCCCCGAGGCGACGTTATCGATTTACCAGAAGGGGCCACCCCAATAGATTTTGCCTACTCCATTCATACCGAAGTGGGCCATTCCACAATTGGGGCTAAAGTGGAAGGAAAACCGGTTCCTCTCGATTACAATATTCAAAACGGTCAAGTAATCGAAATCATAACCCAAAAAGGCAAACTGACTCCTGACCAAAAATGGCTTGATTTTGTCAAAACCAGTATGGCTAAAGTAAAAATAAAACAAGCTCTCAAAAAACAAAAAAAGATAAAATTATAATCTTTTTGTTAAAATTAGTTTACTATTCGGCCTCCACCAGGTCCATCAACCGCTCCAAATCATCATTGGTGTAATACTGCAAAACAATCTTTCCCCCTTCCCCTCTCTGTTTGGGTTTAATCTTGACTTTCAATCCCAATCCGTCCGACAATTTCTTTTCTCTTTGCATCATTATCGCAGACAATTGAAATTTTTTCACTTTAGGCTGCTCGCTCTCCTCATCCAGAATATTTTTTAAATTTCGAACCGTTAAGTTATGCCTTATCGTCTTTCGAAACATATCCATTTGCTGCTCCTGATTCTTGGCCTGGAGAATCAGTCTGGCATGCGCCTCATTTATTTTCCCCTCGATCAAAGCCTGTTGAATCTCCTGCGGCAAAGTCAACAATCTCAAGGCATTTGTAACTACCGGCCTGGATTTATGAATCTTTTGAGCAACCTCCTCCTGGGACAGGCCAAATTCCCTGACCAAAGTTTTATAAGCCAGCGCCTCCTCAATCGGATTTAAATCCTCCCTTTGAATATTTTCGATCAAAGCCAACTCCAATTGAGTTTCATCGTCCACTTCTCTGACAATAGCCGGCAATTTAGCCAAACCCGCCAATTTAGAAGCCTTAAATCTTCTTTCCCCGGCAATAATCTCAAACTTGCCATTCTTTAATCTTTTAACCGTAATCGGATTTAATAAACCGTACTGCTTAATAGATCCGGCTAAAGCTTCCAGTTTTTTGAGGTCAAAATCCCGCCTGGGCTGATTTTTGTTCACTGTTATATCCCTGGGATCGATTTCCAAAATCTTTTGGGAATCGACCGCCAAACCTTCTGAATCAAACTCTTCTTCATCGCGTTGAATCGCCTTAGCCTCCTCAATAGAAAGATTGACTTGTTCATCAGCCTGCATATTTTCGTTATCAACCGACACTTTCTTAGAAAAATCAATATCAACCTCCTCTTCTTTCCCGCCTTTTTGACTGTCCTCATAGGTTACTTTAATCTTATCCAAATCCTTTTTTGCCTTGTCCTCTTTTTCCACCTTGGCAAAATCTTTTTTTAAATCATCGGGTATTAAAGCGGAGAGACCTTTTCCCAATCCGTTAATTTGCATTTTTGTTTTATTTAAAAATTTTAAATTAATTCATATTTCAAAAAAATCAATATGCCTTAAAGCTTTATTAATTTATAACACATTAAACCCGAGTATAGCAAACCAGAATTTATAAACTTGAGTTTATAAATCGGTTTTTTTATCCAATAAATAACCAATTCCAATGGTAACCACCGGTATAATCAAATAAGTAATGGCAAAATCTTCAAAGTAAAGTTCGAAATTCATTTCCCAGGAGCCTCTGATATAAAGCAAATAGTCCAATGCCAAAGTGATTAAAAGCCAAATAATACCGATTTTTACTCCCTCGCTCACTTCATTTCGATAGATCTTTCTAAAATACAAAACCGCAAAAATCATAACCGAAATCGATATAATAACCGGAAAGATAGACTCAAAAAGCAAAAGATCGGTGGATCTTAGTTTGAAAATTATTTGACTTGAAACATAAATAATCACCCAAACCAAAAGACCGAAAAGCAGAATTGTTTTATAATTTTTCATTATTCAAAATTTAATAATTATTTGGAATAAAATTCTTAAATCAAATTATCTTAAAACAATTTTTCCAAAATAACAACAGTTTAAGGCTAATCTTTACCGCCCAAAGTCAATTCCGACCGGACAGTGATCCGATCCGGACACTTCGGACAAGATAAAGGCTTTTTTCACTCTTGATCGAGCCTTTTTATTAACAAAAAAGTAATCGATCCGCCAGCCTACATTCCGATCTCTGGCTCTCGATTTTAGATCCCAGTAGGTATAATTCTCCCCTTCTTGATTAAACATCCTAAAAGTATCGACAAATCCCGAATCGATGAACTTATCCATCCAGGCTCTTTCTTCGGGCAAAAAACCGGATTTGTCCTTATTGGCTTTTGGCCTTGCCAGATCGATTTCTCGATGAGCGGTGTTAAAATCGCCGCAGATCACCACATCCTTATTTTTCCTATATTTTTTAACAAAATCCAGAAAATAATCGTAAAACGCCATTTTATATTTTAACCTTTCGTCGTTCATTCTGCCGTTTGGAAAATAAATATTAAACAGATAAAAACTCTCATATTCCAGAATCTGAACCCGGCCCTCTTGATCAAATTTTGAATTATCCATCCCCTCCTTAAAGGCAAGCGGCTTGATTTTGGAGTAAACGGCTGTCCCGCTGTAACCTTTTTTATTTGAAGCCGAAGTAAAATAAGCATAATAATCTTTGATATTTTTTATTTTCAAAACCAGTTGATCCTCCCTGGCCTTTGTTTCCTGCAACGCCAAAATGTCGGGTTTTTGCTGCAAAAACCAATCCAAAAAACCTTTACGATAAACCGCTCTTAACCCGTTCACATTCCAGCTCAATATTCTAATCTGCTCCATTTTTAATCAATTTAACTATTGAAGTTACATAGCTCTCCTATAATTAGGATATTTCTCCCCCCGCCGGCGGGAGAAATATCCTAATTATTTAACGAAATTAATTAATTTTCGCCTAACTTGATTTAATTATCGAAAAAACCTCCTCAATTTCGGCTATCACAAAATCGGCTCCGGCCTCTTTTAATTTTTGTCTACCAAAAGTATTGGTTATGGCAATTGATTCGATTTTATTTTCCTTCGCGATTCTTATATCCACCAGACCGTCGCCCAAATAAAGGGCATTTTTAACCAAATCGACTTTCTCGATATTCAAAAAATCAGCCATTTTCTGAATATGCCCGTCGCCTTTCTTCACTTCATCCGAACCGATCACATAATCATAATAAACGTCATTTTTTTTGAAAGTTTGTTTAATTTCCTC
>WJJX01000092.1 GCA_014729445.1 Candidatus Moraniibacteriota bacterium
ATCGAACACACCAATGATGTCAATAAAACAATTAAGAAAATAGTAAGGAAACTAAAAAGAGAAGGACTAATAATAATTACCGTACCAATCAAATTTTCTCTCTTAGGAAAACTGTTTAATATTTTTGATAAAGATAAAAGTCATGTTAGTATTTTATCGCAAAAAATATTGATAAATATCCTTCAAAAAAATAGACTAAAAAATAATGTTTTCTGGCTATGGAACTTGAACATTAAAAAACTTCGACTTGAGATGAAATTCGTCAAATTTTAATTATATGATATTATCATAATAATTAAGCTTTACTATGAAAAAATTTAAAAATATTAAAACTATAATTTACGATTTGGATGGTACTATTGTAGATACAGAGCCAGCCCATTTCAAAGCTTGGGAACAGGTAGCCAAATTGATTAATGTTAAAGCCAATACAGAAAAATACCCACAATTAAGAGGTATAAAAGGAGAAATAGCGGTAGAAAAAATTTTTGGATATAAAAATAAGTCAAAAATTAAAGAAATCTTAGATTTAAAAAAGGATTATACTTTGAAAAATTTCAAAAAAATAAAAATATTTCCAAATCTTATTCAAACTTGTAAAATCTTAATAAATAAGAACTTTAATCTTTGGATATGTACTTCTGCACCTAAAAAAATTGTTGAATTATTTTTTAATCAAAATCCCCAATTAAAAAAGATATTTAAAGAAAATGTTATATATAGCGAATTAACAGAAAAATCAAAACCAAATCCGCAACCTTTGTTATTGACAATGAAGATGGCGGGTACGACTAATCCAAAAAATAATTTATATATCGGAGATACAGTAATAGACTATCAAACAGCCAGATCAGCAAAAACTAATTTTATTTTATATAATGTTAGTAAATTTAAAGACAATAATTTAGAATCAAAAAAAATTCTCAAAATATCAAATCATTCTGAATTAATAAAACATCTATCATAACACATAAATACAACAGAAGAAACGAGATTAATCGCGTCTCTTCGTAATCACTCACTGACTCTTATTAAAATTAAGTTTTTTGTTGATAATTATCAATAATACTGGATTCATGGTATAATTCAGATATGGAAACAGGAAAAAGACCACAAACAAAAGAACAAAGACAAAAACAAGTCATCACAAGATTAAAAAATAACCTCAAAAAGAAAGATAAAGAAATAGAAAAATGGAAGTTAAAATATAATACAGAAGTCTCTGATTTGAAAGAAAAACTAGAAAAGGCTCTTCTATATATTGAAGAACTTCAAATGATTGTTTTTCGAAAAAAGAAAAAGGATGAGGAGAAGGAAAGAGAAGATGATGATAATTTTTTTAATTACTTTGAATTACGAAATTATTCACTTATCTAAACTTGAACAAAAAATAAACTAACTAAATTTTTGTTTAAATTTAGATGGGTGACAAGTAGTAACGTTCTTTAATAACAAAACAATCAAGCAATTTGATAAGCCAATAAAGCGTAGATATAGTTAGCCAAATATCCGTTTATTGATCTTGGTAATGAAGTGACTAAACCATGGAACATCTTTAGATTCCTGAAATTAAATTCGATCAAAAATCTTAATCTATAAAGATTTTCCTGATATTTGCTCATGATCTTTTTCATATTTTTTCTAGGTTTAGCAACGAAAATCCTATAGTATTCTTGGTCAAAATTCTCCTTTAACTTTTTTGAAATATATCCGGCATCTCCAATAAAAATACCAGATAAATTTCCCGCTAAAGGAAAAATCATTTCTCGGTCATCCGTTTTTGCAGAAGTAAACTTTATTCCCAAAAAATTTTGTGATAAATCCACCAAAAGATGCATCTTAAGGCCGTAAAAAGTTCCTTTTGGACATTTTCTAAAATCAGCAAATTTTTTCATGGTTTTATGCCGTTTAGCATTTTTAAAAAGACAAACAGGAATGTCAGTGCTATCAATGTATTTTACCGGATGAGCATTTGATCGATTTAATTTCATGATAGCAATAAGAATTAATGCTGAAATTTGAGCTAAATGATTCATATTAACCACTAAAGTTTTATAGCTGCAATTGAGATTGAAAATTTCATAAACAGCTTTTTTAGTTTCAATTCCATTCTTGTGTTTAAACAAAGCAAGAGCTATAATTTTTTTAGGTGGTATGGCTAATTTTCGACCTTGAGGATTTTGTTTTTGCAAAAGCTTATCAAGGTATAATTGTTTTGAAAAGAGCTCTACTACTTTGAGAATACCATCAAATTGTTGAATTTGAGTTCTCATATAATAGTGCTTGGGTTTGTTACTACGCACTATTATACGAAAATTCAAATCTCTTTTGAATAATTTCGTAATTCAAAGGAATTATTAAATGCATTTCAAATTAACTTTGACTATCAAGGTAATTCTATACTATAAATATTAATATCAATAAATATTATAAATATAAAATGGGATTCGAAAAACAAAACGTAGAAATTACTAATCCATGGGAAGAATACAGATCAGTAGAGACTGAAAAAGGTTCAGTATATACCTATTTAGCAGATGGAAGAACACAACGATTTAAAAAAGTTGAAGGAAAAAAATATGAGCCTCAAGATGCCTTAGTATTCATTCCAAATTATGATAGACTAAAACAAATTGCTCCACCTGAGATTAACTTTGAAGGTACTTTTGGAGAAAATGAAGTTCAATATAATCAAATATTACTTCATGGTATTAGAGATAAAGGTCAAAAAAATTATATTGTTGATCAAAAAGGAAGAAAACTTGAAACTAATCACGCAATAGCTAATACTAAAGGACCAATATTTTTAACTTTTGGAGATAGTCAAAAAGTAGATTTTCATATCCCTATCACAAATAAACCAAGAATGGGATTTTATACATATGATACAAGAAAATATCAAGAAAAAGGAGAAACACTTAGAGAAAAACACATGGGCAATAAAGTTGTTAAAATTGAAAAAAGATAAAAAATATACATTTGAACAATTTAATAATATGGAGA
>WJJX01000093.1 GCA_014729445.1 Candidatus Moraniibacteriota bacterium
TTCATTCCCAACATCGGCCCGACCATTTCAACGCTTTTAGCTTCGGTGATAGCTTTGACGGACAACCCGATAAAGGCGGTTGTGGTTGTGATCGCCTTTATCATTCTGCAGCAGCTGGAGAATCATTTGATTGTGCCAATGGTTATGAAACAGGCAGTCGGGTTAAATCCGGTTGTTATAATCATAGCGTTGATGGTGGGCATCAAACTGGCCGGACCCATTGGAGCGATAATTTCGGTTCCTTTTGTGGCGGCTTTATCAGAATTTGTCAGCGATATTATGAGACCCATGAAACACAAAAAAAGGCCGGGATTTAATAAACCCGGCTAGCTGGATTCAAAGATTTAGCTTTATTTACTCGATACAACAATCAATCGCTTTTTTAACCCAGCCTCTTAATTTATCGGTGAAACCACTGGTTTTATTTTTTTTTAAGCTTTTTTTCTTTTTTTGAACGCCCATTAGGGCAAGCGAACTGTTGTTTGAAGATTTTTCCTTATCCCCTGTTTTTTTTTTATTTTTTTTGCCTATGGATTTAAGATTTTCGGCATTGATAATCTTCATATTCAAACCCCAGAATAGGGAATACAAGTCATAAGCTTTTCTGAATAAGGCTTTGGCCTTTTTATTGTTTCCTATGCCCAATTGTTTGGTTCCAACCTCCATTAGTCTCATTGAAGCGGCCAATAAATGTTTTGAAATACACCAAACTTCGCCCTCGTATTCCGTGATAATCTGCTTTAAAAGAACTTTTCGCGTATCTCTTACTTCTTTTAAAAGTTCGTAATATTCGCCTTTTTCGGTTTTTTCAGCCGTAAAAAAGAAATGCTCCTCGATACTGATCAGGTTCATAATGGCAATACTCAAATCCTGATCACTACTCAGATCCATTTTATCCTGTTTTTTCATTTCATCCACTTTTTCGACCAACTCCTTATAGTCCTTTACCGGAATATTTTTTCTTTTCTTTTTTTTCATCATTGGATTTTTTCACTTATTGTTTGACTTTATATACGAATATTTTTGCTTTGGGAGCCCCTGACAGGGGTTACCAAAGCGGCATTTTTTATTTAGTGGCAAAATATAAGATAACACTAAAAATAATTAAAGGCAAAATCGCAACAACAACCGGTTGAAAGGGGAAATAAACTTTATCATTGTTTTTCTTTTTTAGTTCTTTATGCATAAAAGCGCCGATCCAAATTCCAAAAGTACCGGCTAAAATACCAAAAATCAACTTGTCGATTCCGCAAAAAGTGTTGTTTTTTATACCGACAAAATCCAATTTATACAAAGGAATAATTAAAGACAAATAATAAATCAACACCACAAGGATCTTTCTAAAATAGAATTTGATTTTCTTTTTATCAAGCCATCTAATAGTAAGAACCACTAAAGAAACCATCAAAGCCCCGATCCAAACCCCTGTAATCGTATCATCCACCCCCAAATACCGACTCAACCCCAAAGCCGCTCCCGCCGCCACCGTACAAACCGGACATACCGCTACCGCCAAAACCTTGTTCAAAGGAATTAAAACCAAAACCATTGATGCTAAAATTAAGTAAATCATTGTTATGCTTATTATTTAATTTTCTATAATTATACTATGCTATCCTAAATTTAAAAGACCCAGCCAACAAGTTGACTAAAAAATTTCAACTTTATACTATACTTATGAAGTTAAAATTCCTCTAAATTTTTCCTGGATTTTAGATGAAAAACATAGGAGTTCAGATAAAGTGAATTAGCTGAAATATTCCTTTTCTTTTTCGGGCCAATGCCCTAATTGTTTTAAAAAATTTTCAAATCACGTCTATGGATTTACAAGAAAGAATAAAAAGAATGAATAAAATACTTGCCTTATACCCAATTGAGGAATTGCATGCACGAGCCGATGAGCATAATAAAAAAGAGCTTTGTTTTCACTGGTTACTATGGGAAGCAAAAGGCTTAAAAAAGGGGCATTTCCCACTTCTATTTACACAAAAGGGTTATCATCAAACAATCGCTTATCTTCGTTGGATTGCAAATTCTGAAAAATATGACACATACAGATTCCGAAAAAGACGCACTATTTAAAACTGATATTCTTATTGAGGCTGAAGAGGGTCATACTATCTCGGGCGATGAAATAACGGATTTATTGGAGGAAAGAAAGAGAACTGGAACACCATTAGCAAAATTGGTGGAGAAATTAAAAAATGTAAAATTAACAAGAATAGTGTCTCCGGGGCCAATCATTCCTGAGAAATCACAAAGAACCCCAAATAGAGGGAGGAAAAAAGATATTTGAAAATTTTTAAAACAAGTTTTCTTATCAGAAAACAAAAGAAAAGGAATACATCAGCTAACTAATTATATCCCCGTCAGCCCCTATTCTCAAATTCTTTATTGTTCTTATTTTTTGTTTTTATTTATTTAATGGTGTAAAATGAGCAAAGAGAAAAAGAAGAAAAAGAGAAAGCGAGGTTTCCTTAAAAACTCTTTGCAAATTTTATCTAAGCAGCTTCGTTTATTATTCGAGAAATTATTCTTGACTAATTTATCCGTTTATTTAAAAAAAACAATAAGGAGTTTTGGAAAATCTTATTTGACAGATTGCCCGGTACTTGAAATTGAGGTTTTTTATTTATTTCGTATCTTAAATGAAAAAAACGATATTTTTTAATTAATAAACAAAATATATGAACTTATTTGAAATATTAAGAGAACGAGGAAAAGAAGTTAGACCAAGTACAACCGCAATTGATAAAAAATCTCCATTTTATAAATTTATGGACCAACCAATGAGCCGACGTGATTTTAATAGACGTGCCTTAGGGGTATTAGGCTCGCTAATACCCCTAACAAGAATAAAAAAAGCGGCAGCTGAAAGAATAAATCCCAAAGAATTAGAAACCTTAATAGAAGAATCCGTAAAAGAATTTACTGATTTTTTAAACCAATATTCAGATGTATTAGAGGGAGCGGATCAAGACAAACTTTCTCCAGAGGAAGCACAGGAATATATTGTTGGTGTATTGAATTTCATCATTGACTCGGTATATGATTTTAACTCAAATCAAAATGTACCTGAAGGAGTTACATACGCATTGTTCCAAAAATTAACAAATTCCAGTTCTGAGGAAGGATACAACCTAAATCATATAATTACATTATTGCAAGAAAGGTTTATACAATACGGTTTTTATTTCAATGTAGGGCGTCCTTTTCATGATGGAAGCTTGTTCTGTGAATGCGAAGTAGAAAGGATTAATCCTCATGATTATAGAGGATTAACAGAAACATTTGATGAAGAAACGATTGAGGCGGTATCCAATCTAGGACAAAGAAATGAAGAGACACTAAAGAAATTTCATAAAAATATATATGGCGTTGAACAACCGGGAAATAAAGATGGACTAAAGATAATTCATATCAATGATCCTAAATCTAGAATCAATGCACTAACGATTGGGCAAGTTATCGTACTAAATCACTGTGAACTTAAATCTGTGTATCAGGATAAATATAGCGTTATAGCTTCCAAAAATAAATACTTAAAGGCTTTGAATTTTGAAGATTTTATAAAAACAGTAAAGGCGAACGAACTTAATCATTTATGTGTTGATTTTGAAGTTAGCAATGCGACAGAAGAATGGAGTGGCTTTAATACGCAAGTCCCAGGTTACCAAATAGAAGGAGCACGACAAATACGAGAATTTCTATCGGATGTCAGCTCATTAAATCAGGATCAAAGATTTGCTTGGCTTGTCTTTAACAATCTTTTTCTTAACTTAGATGTTTATCATGATAAGACTAGATGTGATTTAGACGAATCGTATTCATTCACCAATAATTTTATGCTTACATTATTAGAGAAAATTTTCCAGAAAAAAGAAAAAGGCAGAGTACTACAAAAGACAGTCGAAGAGTGTAAAAACTTAATCCGGAAAAATCAAGGAGAAAAAGAAAAACTGGACAAATCTTTACAAAGAAAAGAAAAAGAAATTAAAGAACTAAAATTAAGCTTTTCTGAGAAATTATTTGAAGAGAAAAAGAAGATTGTCAAAGAAATGAATCGTTATTCACCGGATGACCCTCAATATCAAGAAAGAAATAAAGAAGGGGTAGAGAAATTGATGAAAATGAAAAAAGATCATATTAAGGAAAGGCAGTTTATGGCTTCTGAATTAAATTCATTAAATAATCAACGCCGGAAATTATTAGATGAGATGGGACATGAAGTTAGACAAAAAGTTGCTCAAGTAGTAAAACATCTCAATGAAAAAGATTTCGAATATATAAAAGAAAGATACAATTATATGGCATTTCATAGACCAGAAGATGAGGGCGGATCAATCTGGGAACATTTAAAAAAAAATTCTGGAAATAATTCCAGAGAAGCTGATGCTACAAATTCTTGATATTGCTAGAATCAAAAAATGGTATCATTTATTCAAGTTTAACATCAACAAAAAACTATGAAAATCTGGCACTTCCTCTTATTAACAATAATCGTCGCTATAGTGATTATTGTCGGCGGCATGTATTTTTAGCAACAACCGCAGTCTGAATCCTTAAACGAACCAACCAAAGACCTACAGCCAGGAAACGATAGCCCAAGAGAAGAAATAGTTGCCGTTGAAGAAGTGGTAAATAAAGAAAAAACAAGTCAGCTCCTCTCATTAGATTCTAAAAATCCAGTATGCAGCAAAGATCCAGTTCGCAGACAAGGAAAAACTTGGATCCTCCACAGGCAAGTTCTTCGCAATCCTCCAATTCGTTACGATATCTGGTCCATTTTTGTCTATTTAAGCCTAATAAACATTGTCTCGGTCGGATACATCGGCTCTTTATTGGCGGTTAGCTCAGCTATTTTCACTTTAGTTATGGGTCGAATGGCAGACAAAAGAAACAAAACAAAAATGATAAAAATTATCGCTTTCTTCATCTCAATCATTTGGTTTTTAAGATATTCACTAAATAATGAAATCGCTTTTTACGCGCTAACAATTTTTGCAGGCATATTTTTTGTCAGCTTATCAATTCCTTATTATTCGATCTTCTATCAAATTGCTTAAAAAGAAAAAGCAACCGTATTTTTCGCTTTTAGGGAATTCCCGGTTTGGATTGCCCGAATGATCGTTTTCGCACTAGGAATCATCTTTGCAGACAACTTAAAAATCCTATTCCTCTTCGCAGGACTGGCTTATGTCTATTTCATGTTCTTAAAAACACGAAAACTTGTAAAAAACAATTCCAAATAAAGTTGATTTTTTTAAAAAGTATGCGAGACTTTGAATATAACTGTCCAAGTTTAACAATTAGATATGCAACTAACAAAACTGTCAGAATTCATTGATTTACAAGATCAGCGGCTAATCAAGCAATTTGGCAAGAACTTTGCAACCTCAAAAGAGGTGATTTTAGCAAGAACAGTTAAATTAAACGAAGAAATCGGCGAATTATGCAATGAAGTGTTGGCTTTTACCAAAGATCAAAGAAAAGAAAAACTCGACAATTACGACAAAAACAATCTACCAA
>WJJX01000094.1 GCA_014729445.1 Candidatus Moraniibacteriota bacterium
AAGCTAAAAGAAAAATTTTAAGAATGTATCAAAGAAAGATAAACACAATGATCGCGCTTAGCTATGAAGCGCCGTTTGTTATCTCCAATATTAAAAAGTTTATGGGAGAAGAAGAAAATCTAACCGAAGATGAAAAATCGATCCTGGAAGCTAACAAGGGTTTAGGAGGCAAAGAAAGACACCTTCATAAAATAGATAAGTTCATACAAGGAACCGCTTCGAAATATGACACGAAAAAAAATAAAAAACAGATAGGAGAAGAATTATTCTGGTTAGCTAATGAAATTGAGTCGAAATACATACAAAATCAAGGCAAAGACGAAGAAAAGTTAAGAGAAAAAGGAATAGACCCTGAAAAATTAGCCAAGGGAGAAGTTAAAGCCCAAGAAATTGAAAAAATAGTCGAAAATGCACTTAACCACTATGGTTGGCTGAGCGATGAAAAAGGTGAAGACTACCGAAAAACCGACAAAGGACCGGCAAAAGATGGCAAGTGGAGAGTGGTCATAGATAAAGGTCTAAATTCTATGAATGTAGATGGATCCAAAAAAGTCATCTTTTTACCCAACAAAAACCAAAAAATCAGAAAGGTCATAACGGTTTTATTGGCTCATGAAATTGAGGGTCATATATTGCAAAATGAGAATAAAAGAAAAGTTAGTTTAGAAATTATAAACACAATAGGAGCAGACAGAGCCAACAGTTTAATGGAAACCGGCGCAATGATGAATCAAAATCGAATTAGTGAAGAAGTATTTGGGATTAAAAGTATTCCTCATTTACATTATGTAAGGACAATGGAAGCCAGGCTGGAAGGTAAAAATTACCTAGAGTGTGTCAAAGCTTTCTATGATAGCGCCATGAAAACAGCGAAAGCAATTCACAATGGAAATTTAGAGAAATTAGAAAAAGAATCTAGCGAATGGCTAAAAATGGCGATCAGTCGAACCAAAAGGCTGTTTAGGGCCAGTGTTGATTTAGCAAGCAAAGAGCCCTACTTAGCTCAGAGCAAAGCTACAAGCTATTTGGAAAAAGAAAGAGTTTTTGAATTACTCCAAAAAAAAGATCTCACTAAATATGCCTACTTGGGCGGAGTCAACCTGGAAACAATCAAAGACTTATTGGAATTGGGATTGTTAACTATGGACGATATAGAAGAACCAAAAGACTATGCCATAAAATACTGGAACGAGATTAAGCAGAATTATTCGCTTGAGGTTTAAATCTACATCAACTCAAAAATGCAAAAATATCTCCAAGTCTTCAAAATTTACTGGGGCCGAGAACTGGAATACCGATCCAATTTGGTTGTTTCTTTAATTTTAGAGGTGCTTAAAATGACAGTGGCCTTGATTCTTTGGCTGGCGATTTTTCAAAGCAAAGAATCAATCGCCGAATTCAATTTAGTCGATATCCTGGCTTATTTTGCAGTGCTGCCAATGGTTGGAACTCTCACCAATATCAATTTGTGCACAGAGTTAGGCTATGAAATCCGGGGAGGCAAAGTTTCCGATCAGTTAATCAAACCTTTTAGTATTTATCTTTATTACTACGCTAAAGTGATTTCGGAAAAGTTCAATCAATTAGTAATTTTGCTTCCTTTTTACGTTTTATTGATTCTAATAATCTCAAAATTTGTTTTACAGGCTAATCCCTTTTCTCTTTTCAATCTTATAATTTCGCTTGTTTTTATTGTTTTAGCCTTTCAGATGAGCTATTTTTTGGAGCTGGTTTTTAGCTGGATCGCCTTTTGGATTGACGATGCCTGGTCGTTTGAGCACTTCAAAAGCATCGCTCTTGGGGTTTTCGGAGGCTTGGCTTTTCCCCTGGATTTTGTTTCCGGAACCCTAAGATTAATCATAGAAATTCTGCCTTTCAAATTTTTCTATTACATTCCGATTAGTTATCTAATCGGAAAAAGGCCGCTTGAAAATTTAGTCACTGACTTGGGATTATTGAGCTTTTGGATAGTTATTTTATTTTTAATTTCTAAAATCCTTTGGAAAAAAGGAATTGTCAAATACGAAGCTTATGGCCATTAAAAAATATTTCAAAATTTACCTTTATTTAATCAGGTTTTTCTTTATTCGAGTCACCACCTATCGAATCAGCTTTTTCATTGAGCTAGGCGTTGAGTTGGGTTATTTGGTTTGGACCCTGGTCTTTTTTAATGTGATCTATAGTCAAGTCAATGAGGTCGCCGGTTGGTCAAAAGACGAAATGTATTTTTTGGTCGGCCTTAGTGTTTTTTCCTTTGAATTAATTCTTGCCTTAATTTTTGTCGACGGATTAAGACGACTGCCTCAAATAGTCAATCATGGCGAATTTGATTTCATTTTATTAAAACCGGTTAACTCATTGTTCTTTGTAAGTTTCGGCGCTCCCTACTTAAGCGGTCTGCTTTCCTCATTGATCGGCATCTATTTAATGATTTATTCCCTAATAAAAACCGCAGTCGCCTTAAACTTAATTAATGTCCTTAGCTTTTTTGTCATTTACGCCTCCGGCCTGGTCATTACCTATTGCCTTTGCGTTATTTTTTCTTCTTTGGTTTTTATTTTTCCCAATAGTTATCTTCTGGTCAGAGTCGGTTTGCAAGTTCTAAATTTTTCCGATTATCCACAAAATATATACAAAAATCAAGTTTTAAGAATTTTATTATTCATAATGGTCCCGGTCATTTTCTTCACCAGCATCCCCGCCGAAACCATAATCAAAGGAGTAAACTATTCCTATCTGGCTTTAAGTGTTATTATGGCGACAGTCTTTTTTATTCTAACCAATCTAATTTGGAATAAATTAGTCAAAAGATATTCGTCGGCCAGCAGTTAATTAATCCCCCCAAATGAAACCAGCAATCACCCTAAAAAACCTGAGCAAAACCTATAAAGTCCATCAAAAAGAAGAGGGCCTAAAAGGCAGCCTCAAAGCCTTGTTTAAAAGAAAATATAAAACGGTTAAAGCCGTCAAAAATGTCAGCTTCAAAATCAAAGAAGGCGAAATCGTCGGCTTCATGGGCCCCAACGGGGCCGGCAAAACCACCACTTTAAAAATTCTTTCCGGCCTTCTGCACCCCACAGGAGGAGAGGTCAAGGTGCTTGGTTTTAACCCCTATCAAAGAAAAAATCAATTTTTAAAGCAAATCGGTTTGGTTATGGGCCAGAAGAATCAGCTTTATTGGGACTTGCCACCGCTGGAAACCTTTAATTTAAACAAGGAAATTTACGAAATAGACAAAAAAACCTACAAAAAAACCCTTGATTATTTGATTAAAAACTTGGATATTAAGAAAATTATTCACAATCCCTCCCGAACCTTAAGTTTGGGCCAGCGTATGAAGTGCGAAATCGCCAACGCCTTAATCCACACGCCGAAAGTATTGTTTTTGGACGAGCCGACAATCGGCCTGGATGTTGTCATTCAAAAAAAATTAAGACAATTCATCAAGGATTACAATCAAAAACATAAAGCCACTATCATCTTAACCAGCCATTATATGGGGGATTTCGAGGAACTGTGCAAAAGATTGATCGTAATCGACCACGGCAAGCTCGGCTATGACGGCGATTTTGAAAAATTTATCCAACAATACGCCAAAGAAAAAAGAATCAATCTCACTTTTCTAAAAAAAGTCAAAAAAAAGGATTTAGCCAAATTAGGCAAAGTCGTAGCTTTTAATCCCTACAAAGCCGCCATTAGAATTAAAAGAGAAGAAACAACCTCCGTCGCCGGAAAGCTTTTAAAAAAATTTCCCATCGACGACATCGACATTTCCGAAATCTCCACCGAAAGCATTGTTCGAAAATTGTTTGCCAAGGGATAGACAATGAAGAAATTAAAAATAAAAACCCTAATAAGCGAAATTGATTTGATAAAATGCGATCAAACATTAGATAAAATAATAACAAAAGCACTAAAGCTAAAATGGATCAGAGATCCTTTTGAACGGGTTAATATCAGCTAACGCAGCCGCAAATAACAGCATCCTTATCTCAAAAGACAAAAATATACTAAAAAATTATAGATACTCAACTTGGTAACTGAAATTATGCACTATTTATTGAAACAAGTAAGATCTTATACAACTTAGACTCTTAACAATATAAAAAATTTGACATTAAAAAATTTATCCATTATATTAATTTTGCTGCACAAAAAACGGCAGTTTATTTATAATTTGAAAAAGCAGAGAACTTTAAAAAAGAAAATCAAGCGTTTGAGAGAGCGCTTAGTTTTCATCATATTCTACCAATTGTAAATCCTAATTTTATATGGTTACCTATTTATTCTATTTTTAAAGAGAGTTTGATCCTGGCTCAGGATGAACGCTGGCAGCGTGGATAAGGCATGCAAGTCGAATGCGCTTTTGCGCATGGCAAACGGGCTAGTAACACGTGGGAATCTGCCCTAAAGACGGGGATAACCCGGAGAAATCCGGGATAATACCCGATGTGCTCTTCGGAGTAAAGATTTATCGCTTTAGGAGGAGCCCGCGCACTATCAGCTTGTTGGTGAGGTAATAGCTCACCAAGGCTATGACGGTTAGGGGGTGTGAGAGCATGACCCCCAGCATTGGGACTGAGACACTGCCCAAACACCTACGGGTGGCTGCAGTCGAGAATCTTCCACAATGGGGGAAACCCTGATGGAGCGACGCTGCGTGCGGGATGAAGGCCTTCGGGTTGTAAACCGCTTTTGTAGGGGACGAAATTATTGA
>WJJX01000095.1 GCA_014729445.1 Candidatus Moraniibacteriota bacterium
ACCAGCTGACGGATAGATCATAATCAAGCCCTCTTGTTCAATGTGTTGGATGCTTTGCTTTAAAAATTCTCTTGCCCCTGGAATTTTCTGTCTGGCAGGGATAAATCTCTCATTATCAAACAAGTTTTTATGTTTATCAAATACGAAGTTTTTTTCGTGATTCTTGAAGTTTTTCTTCGCTGTAATCACCTTTATAAACTGGCTTGACTTTATATAAATTCAGCCAATAATCGACAATGCCTTTCAAACCGTGTTTTTCATATTTTCTAAACATAAATCTAAGCAACAAGCTATTGATTTGCCGCTCCTTAATTTGATCTATATTTTCGTATGGATTCATATAAAACAGTTAGTTTGGATTATTAAGTGTTGCATTTTGCAACACTTAAATTTTCTATTTATTCAGCTTGGCTAACACAATTCCTCCGACAATGCCGTTTACTAGACTCATAATCGTCCAGGTTAAAATCATCACCAAAGGCAGTTTGAAACTGCTGTAATTAATAATGAATCCCGGCAAACCTGACACAAAAAAGAAAATCAAACCAAAATTTAATCCTTTTTTTAAATCGCTTCCGGCAAAAAGTGTTTTTGATTTGTCCCAAATCCAAGCAAAAACAAGGCCAAGCACAATCGGATAAGCAAAAAATAACATCATAATCGGATCTTCCCAAGGTCTAAAAACAGGATTAGTTTCATAAGCTGTCTGCAGATTGGGGAAAATAGCATTAAAGAGCGGGTTTAATAGCACATTTACAACCAGCATGGCAATGCCGGTCAAAAGTCCTGTCCGAATTAATTTTTTCATTTTGTTTTTGTTAATGATTATTATAAATAGATTTTTTGAAAAATATACAACTTGTCCTTTTTATTATTCGAGGTTTTTTATCGCTTCATTCTTCATTTCTTGAAATGAATTCGAAATAAAATTTTGATCCCAAGGGCTGAATTCCGGGAACGTATGGTTGAACTTATCTTCAAGACTATGAAATCCTTTTTTTCCTAATCCGGTAAAATAAGTGCTGGCCGGTTGATACAATAAAAGAGTTGCGTCGGAATTTTTTTGAATACTCTTTTCTATGAGTAGGAATAATATTTTTATTATTTCGGCTTGAGCTTCGGTTTTATCCAATTGGGGATTAAAAAGCTCTGGATTTTTCAAAAAGACTTTACCTCGTAATTTTAACCGACGATGCTCAAGCGTCTGATTTGATTTTTGATTTGTTTTTAAAAGGGCTAAAAATTCCTCTTTCCATTTGGATTCAATTGGAATAATCTTGCTTACTAATAGGCTTAAATCATATTCATATTTTTTATTGAAAACTCTCTGAATGTGAACTTGATTATTCTTATTAATAAATTTAGAAATTGATGCTTCATATTTATTTAAAAAAAGCCCGATTATCTTTTGTTGTTTTGTAAGATCATCCAAATTATCAAAGTTTGGAATTTCTTTTCGAAAAACCCTGACCACATAATATTCGAGGGCTTTATGGGTATCGAATCTGATTTCTAACATATTCTCTAAAAACGGAAAATATTTTTTGAAAATATCGATTTTTTTATAGCCCAAATCTTTTATATAGGTTCTAATTTTATCAGGTAAAGTAAAATCGTAAATTTTACAAGCCAGGCTCCAAAGATGATCTTCCGTGTCTGATTCACTCGATGATATCTTCGATTTATTTATTTGATTTGGCTCCTCCAAATTTTCTTTAATAAAACGTAAGACGAAATCTTCTTTTTCTTCCTTATTTAAATTAATTTTATTTGAAGACGTAAATTTATTTTCATCTAATTGCAAATCAGGAAAGGCTATATTCAAAGGAACAAACACACTACCGCTTAGTTGATGCGCTTTACTCGGTAAATCTTCTCTATTATAGCTTTCCAAAATATGTTTTAACATTAGTTTATTTCCTGTATGATAAGCCAAGCTTGCATAGGGATCATTCTTAAAAATATAATTCCTGACATTCTTTTTCCACTCATCTTTACTTGTTTCTTTCCAACGATATTTATCTGGTTTATTTTTTTTCGCTCTGCTATATTTTTTCAAATCAAATGTTTCATCGTTGACAATTTCGCGTATCCGGTCCTGCCATTTCGACACTGTCAAAAATCTAAGAGCGCCTTCAGTTAAGAGATCTCTTTTGGTCTTATTTTTTAAAAACTGCTGCCACTTATCTTTATCAATAATATAGATTGCATTGCCTAAAAAAGGAGAAGCTAAAATCGCCACCGTTTTAAATTCATAAACTGCATAGTCACTAAAAGCTTTACTTGTTTCTGATTTTTGTAAATAAACATATTCGGGGCTTAAATCCATTAAAAATTTTATTCGTTCTGAAAAAAAAGCTTTGGGATCATAATCTTCTCTTGCTTTAGATTTTTTTAGCATTGCTTCTCCTTTGTTTCCTTGCTGCCACTGCCCGGACGGCAAAAGCTCAAAATCAATTTCATGAAACTCCCTTTCAAAATTGGCCTGATCTAAGAAAGATTTCTTTTGGAATTCAAAAATTTTCCTAATTTCAGTTTCTAATTCTTCAGTTTCGGTAATATTTTCAAGAATCTTTAAAGATTCTTTTGTTAATTGTAAATCGATTAAATTTTTTTTAGCTGAAAAAGATTTAATCAATCGATTCAATTGATCAATTTTTAAGCTTCGGTTTTTACTGTCACTTATAATATCCTGCTGTAATTCTTCAATTTTTTTTTGATCTTTTTGCGTCCTGGTTCGTAATTCTCCAATTTTTGAAACGGTTTGTTCAATTTGTTTATTCGGCTTATATTCTGGTCCCGATTTTCTGTATGCATGCAATAAAAGCGAGCCTAAATTTTTTTCTTTTTGCATAATAGAAAGCTCATTACCAATGCTCTCCCTAATAGAATCAAATTCAACAATGTGAGGTAAACACCCTAAAACTAATTGAAGCTTAAAATAAGTTTGAACAATTCCTTTAAAAATCTCTTCAATTTCTTTTTCGCTTTTGTCAATTTTTTGACTAAGATCGGAAAAATCTAAAGTAGTATTTTCCGTGGAGTATACTGGCTCTTTATTGGAATTTTCATAGTTTCGCGTTTCCGCATCTGTTTTTTCATAAATCTTTCCAATGTAGTGTTTATACATTGCTGTTTCTTTTCTTCGATGAGTCATTATTCTTACTTCTTATCTTAGTTAAAAATTAAACAGGCTTTAGATTGGCATATCTCTAAATATTTCATCCCCACTCGCTCTCCTTCAATTGTAACAGAAAATTTATTTTTACTCTATTAAATTTTGTCCTCCTTTTGTTATTGCATTTCAATAGGATTACTGTAATAATTGAGAAAGCGTTACCCTCTAAAAACTAATTTAGAAAAAATGAAAAAAATAATCGATTTTTTCAGAAAAATCGGCCTACTTAGAATGAGCAAAGGGGATTATTACACCGGAGAATACGACAGTCGAGATGATCTTAAAAAAGAAAAAAAAACCAAAAAGGAATCGCCTAAGAACAAATGATTTTATTTCTTTTTTAAATTATAATAGAAAAATTGCCGTAAAACTATTTTGGGGTTGATCCAAATCGCGCATAGGCTGTCAAATCTAAGAAGCCCGCAGCGAATTATTGTTTCTTAGGAGGCCAAACTCGTCGAACAAGGCGGCCACGATAAACTTATAAAGCTAAACTTTTAATTTTTAATATAAGTTAAGTAAATTAATCGACAAAAATGAAAATAAAAACAAAAACCGCGATTGCTTTAAGCCTGGGAATTATCTGTTTTCTGTTCTTTAATGTTATAAACGTTTATGCGGCCGAATTTAAAGTAGCCGATGAACACGGAAACCTAACCGTTGCCGAAGGCGAAAGAATCAAAAATCTTTACGCCGCGGGCAATATTATTTTAATTGAAGGCGAAATTGAAAGCGATCTTTATACTGCGGGAAACACCATTACTATAAACGGCAAGGTGAGCGACGATGTCAAAGCCGGGGGAGCAACCGTGATTGTACGCGGCGATATTGGAGGCAGCGTGCACGTCGCAGGCGGCAATATTTTAATCGAGAGTAAAATAAAAGAGGATCTGTTTGTGGCAGGAGGAAGTGTCACTCTGACCAAATCAGCTTTAATCGAAGGAGATTTGATTGTGGCCGCAGGAGCGGTAAGCATTGAAGCTCCGATTTTGGGCGATGTCAAGGCTGCAGGCGGAGAAATTGTGATAAACAGCAGAATCTCGGGAAGTGTCGAGGCTAATGTGGAGGATAAATTGATTCTCAAGGAGCAGGCTTACTTGGAAAAAGACTTAAATTATAAATCCTTGCAAGAGTTGGAAAAAGATCAAAACGCGGTAATTTCAGGTAAAACCAATTTCGACAAGGTCAAAGCCAAAAAAACAGATACCTTTAAGGAATTTAAGCTGCCTTTTGCTTTGTTGGTTGTGATCTTTATTGTAAAGCTTTTGGCCAATATCATTCTGGGACTGGTGCTGCTTTATTTGTTCAAAAACATCATAGAAAAAATCAACAAAAACAGCTTGACCGAATTTGGCAAAAGTCTTGGTTTAGGCTTTTTGGGCTTGATTTTTGTACCCATTGTTTGTTTGCTGCTGTTTTTGACCCTATTAGGTATCGGTCTTTCCAGTCTGCTCTTCCTGGTTTATTGTTTAACGCTCTTCCTTGCCGCCTCTTTAGCCGGAATAATCTTCGGCAGCTGGATGATCAAAATTTTAAAAAGGCACAAGGATTATTCTGTCAGCTGGCCTCAAGTGGTTTTAGGAATAACCGTTTTAGAAATAATTTGCTTAATTCCGATAATGGGCTGGTTAGTGAAATTCGTTTTTCTGTTGGTCAGTTTGGGAAGCCTTTATTGTTTAACCTGGCAGAAAATCAAAACATCATCTAAAAAAACCATTCCCAAGCGATAGAACTTTCTGAAAAAACAGATATCTTTTTCGAATTGAATTTATAAAGCTCCAACCAGTTAATCCAAAAAATTATTCCCGACATTCTTTTCGGTTTTGCGTTTTCTTGGGGTCGCCATTATTGGAGATCGGTGTTGCCGGCGGAATTATAGACAGCAGAATACTGGTAAACACGATACTCCACAAAATCACCCCAAAGGTGAAGTTTTGCAGCAATGGATTTTCAACCAGAGAAATAAGAGCGGCTCCCACCAAGCCTTTTGGAAGCAGTCGCTCGAGTATTTTTTTGTCGAATGAGCTTGTTTCTTTTGGAACAAAAAAATGTACAATCAATATACGGACAAGAAAAAGCAGGGCCGTCACAATAAATGTCCAAAACAGGATATTTATCTGGGAAATACGGATAGAGAGACCTATAAAAACATAAAAGTAGGTTTTAAGTAAAAATACAAATCCCGAAAACATTTTTTTTTCCCATTCGGTCAATGAAAACTCATGAAAGCGGGAGATGAAAAACAGGGATTTCTTTTTTACATACTGTAAATTACCAAGCGTTATTCCAAAGGCTAAAGCGGCAAAAACTCCGCTTGCGCCAAAAATCTCTGTGATGCTAAATACAATTAGGACAAGCGCCGGAGTCATAAAGATGTTGTTTTGAATTCCCCGCACCTGGTATATAATTTGAGACCACCCAAACGCGGTTACAACGCCCACAAGCAAAGCAATAGTAAGGTCAAAACCGATTCCGGCTGAAAAGGAGCGGATGTTTAAAAAACCGTTTTGAGTAAAATCAATAATGGCAAATATAATACTTACGGTAAATACGTCATTGATATCGGCCTCAAAGGTTATGAGCGATTTTGTTTTGTCAGCAACGGGCAGTTTTTTCAACAAAGGAATGGAAATACCGGCGGACACCCCTCCCAAAAGAACGCCGACAACCAGGGATTCAATTAAATCAAAATCAAGAACCAAACTGCCGAAACCGACGATAATGGCAACGGTGCTTATAAGGGTGGCAAGCATCATAAAAAAGGCGCGCGGCATGGTTATGAACAATTCCTTTAATTTAATGTTCAGACCGGCTTCAAATAAAACGACAAGAAGGGTTAACACGGCAAATACTTCCGCCTCAATACCAAATTGACCGGGATTTACCAGTCCCGTAACCGGTCCCAAAACAAGCCCGATAATTATAAGAAACAAAACATCGGGAACATGAAATTTTTCAAATATATGAGAAAACAAATAAGCCAAAAAGACAAGAGAACTAATTCCTAATAAAATATAGGCTATCTCCATATAAATAATTTAAGACATATTTCCTGCTGCCATATATACTAAAAATAGATAAATTTTTATTTTTGCTTTTTAGAATTATAAAATCAACAACAGTTTAATAGTAAAATATTTATTCAAGTCATGCAAAAAATTAGAGAGGATTTTTAGAAGCTGTTATTTGGGCTAATTTAACGGTCAACCTTCTATCACCAAAATAAAACATATTCGAAAATAGTTTTTATTTCACAAAAAATCTGAATTTGTTTCTTTTTTATCCCACCCTCCCAAAAACTAAATTGATTTTGTTTTTTCTTTAAAATTTTGGTAAATTAATAATAAAGACCTTTACTTATTAATTTAAATCTTATGAAAAATTTTAATTTAAAAATGAATTTTAAATTGTTGATGTCAATTATTGTGGTTTTGGGTTTGTTTATAGTTTTAATGGTTTTTTTATCGATTAAATTCAGTCCTCAAAAATCAGATTTTGATAAAAATTTACAAGCTGAATATGAACAAAAAATAGAAGATCTCGAGACAGAGGTTGAATTGTTGAAAAACGAGATTGCTAAAAATAATCTTAATCAAAATCAGATTGAAGCAGAGGATGAGTCTTTTAATAGTAGTGAAAATCAATCAACCAATACCAAGAAAACCGGTGCT
The DNA here is from genome assembly GCA_014729445.1 of Candidatus Moraniibacteriota bacterium. Taxonomy (GTDB): domain Bacteria; phylum Patescibacteriota; class Minisyncoccia; order CAIUEV01; family JAHKAQ01; genus WJJX01. The sequence goes on from WJJX01000095.1 coordinate 6,850, forward strand.
GAAATTAAATCATTGGATGAGATTTGGAACTTGTATATTAATTATGATTTAGGCTTTCGGATTAAAGTCCCCAAGCAAAGTAATGGCTCGAAGGTCAAGATTATTGAAGAAGGAAAAATAGTTTATTTGGTAGACACTAGCGCGCAGATGTGGAGCAACCAAGATAGTGTGGAAGAAGCGAGAAAAAAAGCCGATGTTTATGAAAAGATTAACGGAGTTAGCTTTGCAATTTTCGTTGAGCAGGTAAAAAATGATCAGGAACTAGAAAATTTTCTTCAAAAAGTATATTATCCGGGTTGTGAGATTGGTAGCAAAAAACCTTTTAATAATAACCCCGATATTTTTTCCGTAAGGTTTAAAAACTATAAAACTCAAGAAGAGCAGGAGGAAAAATGTTATATAAATGGGAGATTTATGATTCTATATTCCCCCAATCAAGGGAAAGTGGCTACATGGGGTATGGGACAGGCTAACACTTTTAAAACAAAGATTAATGGTCAAAAAACTACACTAGATGATGATATTACAAATAGTTTTGAGTTCATTGATTGATTTTTTGGGCTTTTTTGACAAATTTTAATATTCTTACTCTATCACAAAAAATCCCAGCCAGTTTTTGATTTCCCCCCAAATCCTTACTAGCCATATAAAAACCGAAACCATTGTGCTATAAAAATAATAAGCTTTATAGTTAAGCTGTATCTGATAAACTATAAGATTTATATAATTTAAGATTAAAATGTCGTCATTACCAATAAAATTAGAATTTTTTAGAAAACTGGAATTGTATCAAGAAGTTATTTTTGAAAATAATAAATCTAAAAAGGCTGGCCAGGAAGCCCTGAGAGAAGTTTGGAATTTTGAAAAGGCATTCCTTGAATGGGCTGCTACAGAGCATCATCACAGATCTCAGCCATTAGATGATGCTAGAATTGTAGAAGAAATTTTGAATTTATATCAAAAGAAAAAAGAAGCTATTAGTGAAACCCTTGTGGAAAAAGAGGTCGCAAATGTTAGAAAAAATATGATTTCAAGAGGATTTGCAAAAAATAGCAAAGGTAGTATTGGAATAATTATTACGAAAGAGGGATTTTTAATGGGTAGGGTTTTGAGTGATTTAAACAAAAAAAGAAATCGAGCTTTTTATCGAATATTTATTTTTTTGACTTGGGCAGTCCCTATCACTGCTTCATTGATGTTATTTATTAATTTTTTTGAAAAACTAATTGATTTTTATAATTAGATATGAAATTTTTATTTTTAGATGAATTCAAAAAAGACTTCCCAGAAGATCCAGAAAAAAGAAAATTTTATGGTGTAATAGGAGTTTGTATCGATGAAAAGTTTTACCGTAATTTTAAAGAAAATTTTTATAAAGAATTAAAAGAAATTGGCTGGAGTTTAAAAAAAGAATATAAAGGTAGATTTTTATTTTCCCAGAAAAGCAATAAGTCTGTCGAAATAGAAAAAAGAATAAATTTTACAGAAAAAATCATCAAAGAAGGGGCTTCTAATAAAAAAAGCAGAATGAAAATAATTATTGC